>NZ_LJCS01000010.1:0-94232 GCF_001280945.1 Photorhabdus heterorhabditis
CGGCAAGGGAGCGAATCCCCGGGAGCATAGATAACTATGTGACCGGGGTGAGTGAGTGCAGCCAACAAAGAGGCAACTTGAAAGATAACGGGTATATCTTATCAAATGAATTATCATTATCAAACAAACTCTCTTAAGAGCCTGTTTAATTAAAATGATTTTATTTCCAATTAATTAATCCAGATGAAAAATTTACTATAACATTTCCATTGAATATAAAATTAATTATTCTCTAGCTCTAATGAATATAATGTTACCGTTGAAGGTTTGGCACCTCTATCTACCAATGTTAATTTATTATCAGCAATAGACACCTTAATTTGGTTAGTGACTTCTGGTGGTGTCATTTGTTCCAACGATCCACCTTCTTGAATACGATAGGCTTTAACGTTAAATTTTTTATAATTGATATGGTTAATGACTACGGTAACGCCATGGTCGCTATCAGTATAATCACGACTTTTAGCTTTCAACAGATTACTCGGAAATGGCTTAACAGGATCATGTTGCACTACCGCATTATCAACACGGATGGTTGTCGGATCAACTCCACCAAACCATTTATCCTTACTCCAATTATCCGTTAATTGATCCAGTAATCGCCCAGTATCCAGATAGTATTGTTGATATAAATAATCAGGAGCTACATTACCATCAGCAAAATCCTTATCAACTTTATAATTTGCAGCCAGGATATTAATCTTATTACCTTCCGTATTCTCAGTTGCTAAAACCGTTAACCCTGTTGAGAAATCCCTATTACTACTTAAGATATAAGGTGTTTCGAACATTCTGGCAAACAAGTAAAAAGATTGAGCCGAATAGGTACAAAAATTTTTAATATTTGGTTTTTTAGGATTAGGCTGATTATTAAACAAACCAAAAGATGAGCCATCTCCCCGATAATAATAAGCTCTGTCGGCTTTTATATACTGCATATAAATAAAGGTGGAAGCAATATATGCCGCATTTTTAATGCTCTGTATCTTTGTATATGTATTTTTTGTCGCAATAGGGCAGGAATTCCATTCAGTACAAAAACTCTCGGCATCGGTAAAACCATAAGTATTCAACCCCTCTTGAACTGTATTCCCCACATCAATAATGTTTTGCGGGTCTCCAGTTTCAACATATCCATGCCAGGAAAAGAAATCTAACGGTACATGATTATCTCTACAATATCGTAAAAACCCTTCAAAATAATCTACTTTTGATCTATCAACAAACGCAATACCAGCACCACCTACTTTAACCAAAGGATCAACAGCTTTAATTATTCTTGCTATTTTTGCATATAACTCATAATACTTTTTAGGATCATCATTATTCCAGAAAAAATATAAATCAGGTTCATTCCAAACCTGCCAATAGGTTATTTTTCTTGGTAAACCGATCCTGGCATAGTTTAAAGCATAGCGATTCACCAACGTGCTGACTAATATTGCATAAATATCAAAATCCTCTGGTATTTCATATCCACCATCAACGGAACGCCCAATACGAAACATTATCTGTCGCTGAATATTATCTGGGTTCAGTTCAGCGTTATTATTCATAATGTCACGCAGATAAGCATCCGTCATTTTATAATTAGCCTCTTTTAATGCAAGACTAATATCATTATTTCTCATACCGACAGCAGCATAGGGAAAGATAGTTCTGATATTTGAAATATCAGCGAACAGTTTTTTAGCCTCAGGTTTATTTTCTTCTGGAACATTAACAATAATTTGATTGTTATCATTGACTCGATCCGCATGGACATAATTATCCATATCGCCAATGCCAAAACCATCATGAAGCCGGATATGTGTAATGCCCATCTGATTAAATTGATCATCTAAATCAGGGAAACCCGGCATCAAAGATTTAGGAACACCATTCAAACCATTAACCTCTTTAAGCAATGATTGATGCCCTGCTAATAAATCTCGGTGATTTTTATTAAATGAAAAAACTTTAGTCATAATAAACCTCTATATTCATTAATAATGATATTGCTATAAATAAAAAACAATATAGAAGAATAAATATATTTCTCTGAAAGCTCAACAACAATAAATGAATCGAATACATAGAGAATAGTTAAATATCAATTTTAACTACATCTTATAACTCTAAATTATTACTTTGAATTTATTGTATTAACCCAAAAATTACATGGATATGATTATTTCAACAAATAAAATCGACACTATAATTTATTTAAAAATAAACATTAAAAGATCGCAAGTGTATAAATAACAACTAAACAACCTTAGTAAAACATTCCTGCAATAACGACATAAATGCTATTAATTTTTCTGGCGGGTGAGCAAGTACTCACAATAAATATCTTCTTTACGTCCATCGGGATCATTGAATAAAGGCATAAGTTTTCCAGAATGAATATCCGTCGATACCACCCAATTAGGCAAAAGCCCTACCCCAAATCCACTGACTGCGGCCATTCTCAATGTTTCAAAGTCATCACTACGAAAGATCCTGTTATCATTATTGAAGTTAAACGATCCCTAGCGGGATCAGTCAAACGTTCTGCTTGATCAAGTTCAACTTGAATTTTAGGATATCGCGTAAATAGTTCTGCCAGCCTCAATAGGGAAACTTGAGCCAGTTCACAAAAGTTCAGAAAAACTAAAGAAAAAATAGTCAAGTCCGATAAGATATGCAATATCAATTAACTATAAATATATGTGGAGTTACAAGATGAAATATGATCCACGGTTAAAAACATTTGTTGAAGATGATTATAGATATGAAGACCATCTTAACTTTAAGAAACAAATAGAAGATCAAAAACATAACCGCATGCTATTGGAATTGGAAAATCAATTTAAACTAAACCAAGAAGTTATCGCTTTATTGACAGAGGATGAAGCTATAGATTATATGAAAACACTAGATCATAATTTCTATAACTCATGGAAGAATAATATCAAAACTATCTATTCATATACTGATCCAGTTTCATCTTTTGCTGGTAATATCTACGATTCCTTTGGAGTGGCAAGAATAGTAAATGATTTAAGAAGCTTCAATGTGGAAGCAACAGAGTATTTTGGTAAGGATGGAAAAAGATATATAAAGTTGTCAGGTTACCCGGGTGTAAGAAATTATTTAAACGCCACAAGATATCTTGCTAATAATCCCCAGATAGTGTCTTTTGGGGTAGGTACACTAGGTATTGAAGCTGGAATTGCCCAAGGTGCTAGATTCGGTATAGTATTCTCAGCTGCATATAGGCTAATTGAATTAATATTTAAAGATAAATATGGATTGGTTGATTTGTTTGTTAACTTAACAATCGATGGTGCAAAATTAGCTATCTCAATAGGTGTTGCTTCGACGGCTAATACGCTCATAGTTGCCCCACTCTTAGCTGTAGGGTGGAGTCTTATGGCTGTAACCCTTGGAGTTTTTCTTCTTGGGGTTGGAGTTTCTTTTGCTTTGTATTGGTTAGATGATCACTTTAAAGTTAGTGAAACTATAATTAAAAGTCTAAAGAATAGTAATAGAAAGGTAAATCCGACACCATACCATCCGGATCAACTTTTTAATATGTGGGGTAGATTTAGTCGTGGATAATACAAGCAAAACAAAACTATATTTAGGCATGTCGTTGCTTATTTTTATGGCCTTGTTATTTATATTTTTCTCATTGAGTGATTATATAGGTTTCTTTAGACGTGATAGCGTCATTACATTCTCATGGAAGAGTGCGGGTTTTATTTGGTTTAGTCCTTTGCTTATTAATCTTGCTTATGCATTATTAATGATCGCGTTAAATAGGACAAAGAATCTTAATGGCAAAATAGGCGATTATATTTCATATGTATCAATAGCCGGTTTTATCCTTACTCTATTTGTGTCTTTATATGTTGATGATGAATTAAGAGCTGAGGAATATTTAATCTGTAGTAAATCATCATGGATGGCTCCAAATAAGTATGTTAAGGACATTTCACTTTGTTACTAAGCATATGCTCTTTATGCTTAGTTGTGTCGAGTCGCCAGCAGGCAACTCGACACAACTAGGGTTTTATGTTTATTAATAATTTCTATCTTCCCATGTGCTGTAAGCAGATGTGCCGGCTGTTATATAATTCCATGAGATGGATTGATGGAAGAAAATATATAAAGTTGTCAGGTTACCCGGGTGTAAGGAACTATTTAAACGCCACAAGATATCTTGCTAATAATCCCCGTATCGTGTCTTTTGGGGTAGGTACACTAGGTATTGAAGCTGGAATTGCCCAAGGTGCTAGATTCGGTATAGTATTCTCAGCTGCATATATACCCAATAGATTTCAAGTTGCAGTGCGGCGGCAAGAGAACGCATCCCCAGGAGCATAGATAACGATGTGACTGGGGTAAGTGAACGCAGCCAACAAAGCAGCAGCTTGAAAGATGAAGGGTATAGACTAATTGAGTTAATATTTAAAGATCAATATGGATTGGTTGATTTGTTTGTTAACTTAACAATCGATGGTGCAAAATTAGCTATCTCAGTAGGTATTGCTACGGCTGCTAATACTCTACTGGTTTCTCCAGTCTTAGCTGTAGGAGGAAGTCTTATGCTTGTAGCTCTTGGCGTTTTTACTATTGGGTTTTTAACTTCTCTTGCTTTATATTGGTTAGATGATCACTTTAAAATCAGTGAAACTATAATTAAAAACATAAAGAATAGAAAGGTAAATCCGACACCATACCATCCGGATCAACTTTTTAATATGTGGGGTAGATTAAGTCGTGGATAATACAAATGAAAATAAAACTAAATTATACTTAGGAATTTTATTGCTTCTTTTTATGGCAGGGTTATCTATATTTTTTTCATTGAATGATTATGTTGGTTTTTTTAAGCGTGATGGTGTTATTACATTCTCATGGAAAAGCGCTGGAGCTATTTGGTTTACTCCTGTATTGATTTATATTGCCTATATTTTATATAGAATCTCCTTGGGTAATGTCAAACGTCTTAATAGCAAAATAGGCGATTATATTTCATATATGTCAATAGCCGGTTTTATCCTTACTCTATTTATGTCTTTATATGTTGATGATGAATTAAAATCTGAAGGATATTTAATCTGTAGTAAATCATCATGGATGGCTCCAAATAAGTATGTTAAGGATATTTCACTTTGTTACTAAGCATATGCTCTTTATGCTTAATTGTGTCGAGTAGCCGACTCGACACAACTAGGGTTTTATGTTTATTAATAATTTCTATCTTCCCATATGCTATAAGCAGATGTGCCGGCTGTTATATGATTCCATGAGATAGATTTATAGTTGAGTGTAACTCTTTCATATGGCATGGCTTCAAAATCATTTATAGAATGCGGGTATATACAAGAAACATCCGTGATAGTGGCTTCAGTGATTTTTACTTCATAGAATAATTCCAATTGTCCTGCTTGACCTGTTCTGTAAAAAACAAAAGTACCATTTAGAGATTCGTTTGAATCTATTGCCATAGCTAATAATGGTGATGATTTATCTATGGGTTTAATGAATTGTATTGGTTGATGGCTGACATTCTGCTGGCGCGTTATTGTGTGGTTTAAACTCAGTACTTGTATTTGGTTTTCGTGACCATTTTGATATCTGTTTCCTATTGAGTCTAGGGTTGAACACCCAGCAGAGATCAGCCCTTGTTTTTTACCATTCAAAGACAAATAAATCATGTATGACATAAAATTACCATCCTAATTTTTTATAATTTAACCTAATAAATTCTAAGTCAGTTAAGTATGTAACCTAACACATAAGTAAAAATTATAGTAGTAATATAAATCTATCCATCATAACTAAACAATCCTGGTAAGCCACTCCTGCAATAACGATATAAATACGGTTAATTTTGCTGGCGGGTGAGCAAGTGCCCGCAGTAAATAAATATCTTCTTTACGTCCATCGGGATCATCAAATAGAGGGATAAGTTTTTCAGAATGAATATCTGTCGATACCACCCAATTAGGCAAAAGCCCTATCCCAAATCCATTAACAGCGGCTATTCTCAATGTTTCAAAGTCATCACTACGAAAGATCCTATTATTATCGCTGAAATTAATAGCACTGCGATAGCGTGACCAGCAAATACCAGCAGGGTCATGATGTTTATCAAGTAAATAATGTTCACCCAGTTCAGTAAGTGTTGTCGGCATTCCATGCCTTTGAATATAACTTGGGCTAGCACAAATAATCCAAGTTTGTATAGAAATGCGTTTTGAATAAAGCGTGCTGTCTTTTAATTCTCCAACACGAATAACGGCGTCGAGACGATCCCTAACAGGATCAGTCATACGTTCTGTTTGATCAAGTTCAACCTGAATTTTAGGATATCGCGTAAATAGTTCTGCCAGCATCGGAATAATATGCTGACGCCCAAACGTTGGCAGGCAAGCTATGCGTAATGTCCCTTGCGGCTCGCCATTCAACGCCGCTAACTCAGCCTGAACATCGACAAGGTTATTTACAATATCTTGCGCCCTTGAAAACAAAATCTCCCCTGCATCAGTCAGTGATAAACCACGGGTAGAGCGAAAGAATAGTTTTGTCTCTAGCGTCTGTTCAAGGTTGTCTATTTGACGAGTGATAGAAGATGCAGCCATACCTTGTAAACGCGCAACGGCAGAAAAACTCTGTGAGCGGGCAACATGAATGAATGTTGTTAGCATATCGGTACGTAATAAATCTTTCATCGCAATTTTTACCTATAAATATTCAAACACTTCATATATTACAAATAATAAATAACGCCTATTAGCGCTATCATTTTTGCATTCTATGCAAAACAATTTCGCTCGCTCTTTTTATTCCCACGATCTCAAGATAGTGCCAGAATCATTTCATCATAATTCCGACCAAATGCTGAGAGTTCCCATGTCAAATACAGCAACCAAACCAAATCCTATTTCTTCTATCTCTCTCATCTTGTTATCTATTGCTTGTGGTTTTGCTGTAGCGAATATTTATTATAACCAATCATTATTGCCAATAATTGGGACAAGTTTTAACGCTAATGGTTCAATATCCGGCTGGATCGCGACACTAACGCAGATCGGTTATGCGGCGGGACTTCTCTTTTTTGGACCGCTTGGAGATACGTTAAGCCGTCGCAAACTGATTTTCTGCCTGTTAATCGGCAATATAATCAGCCTTATCCTATGTGCCACTGCACCAAATTTTACGTGTCTTCTGGCAAGTAGTCTGATTGTGGGACTAACTTCTATTTCAGCACAAATCATCATTCCCGCCGTATCTGGTTGGGTAATACCAGAAAAACGGGGACGAGCTGTAGGAAATCTGATGAGTGGCCTTTTCGCGGGAGCACTGCTTGCCAGAACATTAAGTGGTGCAATCGGAGAACATTTCGGCTGGCGTGAAATGTTTATATTGGCTGCTTTAATCGATATATGCCTATTTTTTCTGATCTGGTTTGTGTTGCCAGAAATAGAACCACCACACACGATGACTTACGGCCAACTTCTTATTTCACTCGGTAAATTAGTAAAGCAACAATCCCTTTTGCGTGAAGCCGCATTATCCGGTTTTTTACTGTTCGCCGCTTTTAATACGCTGTGGGGATCGTTGGCCTTATTACTTTCCCAACCACCTTACGGATGGGGAAGTGATATCGCAGGTCTTTTTGGTTTGACGGGCATTGTAGGAATGCTCGCCTCACCAATAATAGGTTCATTGACAGATCGCTTCGGTGGAAAAGCCATTGTTGCCACAGGCGCTTTATTAGTGACATTGGCCTTATGTCTAATTAGCGGCACGAGCCACAGTATTCTATTTTTATTCGCGGGTATTATTCTGTTAGATCTTGGCAGCAGAGCGGGTTTAGTGGCAAATCAAACACGGTTGTATACATTATTACCTGATGCTCGCAACCGGCTAAATACCGTATTTATGATCTGTTATTTCGCCGGTGGCGCAATAGGTTCCTCTTTGGGTGCTGTCGCAGCCTGGCATTTTTCTTGGTATGGTGTTGCTTTCAGCGGTGGTGGATGCGCATTATTAGCCGCTCTGAAGGTTCTGTTTAGCTCAAATAACAGCAAGAAAATATGATCTTACACACTACACCCCAAACTATCTTTGGCGATAACCTGAAAATCATAAAAGCTTTGGCTATTCAATAATCTTTTCGTTGCTTTTTCGCGTAAGAAAGTCACAAATAGATCATAAATTATCATTGCTTCTTCATATTCCGCTTTACTGATCGCCAGCAGAAAAATAACGTTCGCCATCTCTTTTTTCTCTTTGTCCCACTCAATGCCGTCCGGGGACAATATTGTTACTACCACAGTCTTATGCGCTACTAATCCCAATGCATGTAGTAATGCAATTCCCTCTCCCAATAGAGTTGATACAATAGCCTCTCGTTCAATCAGTGAAGAATAAAAGTTTTTAGTCACATAACCGTCTGTTTCCAATTTTTTACAAACATATTTAAATAAGGCTTTCTGCGTTATTTTTCTTTTGAGGATCATAAAGTATTTTTCGTCAAAGAAACGTTCAAGAATATAGGGTTTAGTCCGGTCGATCATGGCTAACCACCCGATTTGTTCTAATTGGTAAGGTGTTGGGAATGGTGCAATTTTAACAATGGGTTTATTTTTTTCTGTCAACCTAACTGTGGTAATAATAAAATTTTCATCAACGGATTCCAGTTGTTGATACTCACATAATGCAATAATGTTCCGCAATTTAAGTTGATGAAATTCACGAATAATATTCGATTCAATCATACGAATTGTTGAATTACCCGCATCCGTCACAATCAGAACCTGAGGATATCGGGTATAACCCGTGTTGTAATTTCGTTCAAGCCCTACCCCAATATGCACAGCTAAATAGCCCAATTCATATTGGTTATTCATCTTTTTTCAATGAGATTACCCTACACTCTTTAATTCACTATTTGGAGGCCCATTTTTTCCAGTTTGAAATGGAAATATATAGACTCTTACGGGATATTTGAGCCAAATGTGATATTAAGAATATCCATTGAAATATACCAACACAAAGCCAGTGGTTATTACAGCTACTCAATTATAAGCAAGATCAAAAGTTGATATATAAATCACATTTTCACATCTCATGAAACCAATTACATGAACAAGTAATCTCTGTCACATCTCATTCGAAATAAATTCATTATTCTATTTCAACAACCTATCTGAAACTGGAGTTTTTATATGGATGATAAGAAAAAGCTTAATCTGGGACTCGCTATACTGCCAATCGCAGCAATGCTCTTACTATTAGTTATTGGATATGGTCAACTGAATTTACGCATTGAATCTTTATTGCTCATATCAGCAGGAATAACAGCAGCCTTGGCATATTGGCAAGGTTATCGTTGGAATGACATCATTGATGCGATTATCGCAAAGCTAGCCAAAGCTATGCCGGTAATGATGATACTGATTTGCGTAGGTGGGTTAATTGGAACCTGGATGTTCAGCGGAACCATACCTATATGGCTTTACTGATACAAATGCTGAGTAAACCGGGGCAAGGCGTCGTTGTGCAGGGGCCTTATTATAGTTCGTTCGCCAAAATTATCACCATGAACGACAGGATAGTTGTTGAAAATCCTCTACTTGAAAGCCCGGCAGGTTATAAAATTGACTATGCTCATTTAGAGCAAGTGTTAGAGCAACACAGGCCACCTTTGCTATTGTTATGTAATCCACATAATCCTACTGGCAGATGCTGGGATCGTAACGAGCTGACTCGGCTATTAATACTCTGCAAACAGCACGGGACAACAGTTATTTCCGACGAAATTTGGGCTGATTTAGTTTTACCTGGAGAAACATTCACATCGATCCTGCATCTGGGGAGTGAATGGCATGATAATGTCATTGCCGCCACCTCAACAAGTAAGGCATTTGGACTTTCATCACTCCGTATATCAAATTTTCTCATTCCAAATCCTAAACTTCGACGTGCTTTTATCGATCGATTGAATGCTCATGGGCTAGACGTATTCAACGCGCTATCTATGGCTGCGGCTACAGCAGCATATCAACATGGGGATGTATGGCAACATTACCTAGCGGAAAACCGTTGCTGGTTCGAGCAGGCTTTAACGTCTGCCGTTCCCTGGTGCCGAATGACCAAAGCGGAAGGTACATATTTGGCCTGGCTGGATTGTCGCGATTTAGGCTTAGATGATGATATTTTGCAACGGGATTTATTACAAAAAGCCAAAATAGCCGTTTCAATGGGATTAAGTTTTGGCGATAAGGGAAAAGGGTTTATCAGAATAAACTTAGGTTGTCCTCGTGCCTATCTTGAAAAGGCAATCGACGGTTTAGTTCAATTGACGCTATAAAATAAAAAATTTTAATCAGAGCATAATAACAAAGCAGGGCGTTAATAGCCCTGTTTTAATTCTATTATCATACCTGAAGCTTTCCACAAGAAAATTTTCAGGTAATCAGGTAATCAGGTAATCAGGTAATCAGGTAATCAGGTAATCAGGTAATGAGTTTCCTCTCATTAATTTTTATATGAGAATTTCATGTTAATTTTAAAAATAGCAATTCATTTAAAATATCTGCTTGGCCATATTTCGCAAGGCTCACAATTCAAAGCGGTAGCAATGAGCTGTTCACCTTTAGGCCATGGTCGATGCAGTGCATTACTTAACGTGGATGATGCAAGCCCCGCTTCTCTTGAAACAGCAGATAACGACGTTCCCCGTTTTTTAAGTCCCGCAATAATATCCGCTGGGTGCCAGTCGTTTTTTACAATCATTCCTTTCTCCTCAGTTTTATTATTCAAGGTGCTATATTCACACTCTCTTCAAATTGATATTTTTATACCCGTTATCTTTCAAGTTGCCTCTTTGTTGGCTGCACTCCCTTGCCGTCGCGATCCATCTTGAAATCCATTGGGTATATATTTATTTCTACAGCTTTTTCCCTGAGTCCGCACTGGCGCGGAATGCTAAAAAATAGCTGTACTAAGATATTAAACCCCGCCAAGTACAGCCAAATATTCTCCGAATAGGAAAATGTTATGTCTAACGACAAAAAGGTTACAAATTAACGCTAATTATTCAAATTTGAACTTTAAATGTTCTTTTTAGAATACCAGAATGTTCAAAGATTTTAGTTATTTTTGAGAATGATGGAAGGGTATGAAATACTTTAATGAATGTCTTAAAGAAACTCTTCAGTTGCGAGGAATGACACCCACTCAGTTAGTTCATCGAATCGGTGTGCAAGGTGAAGGTGGTTATATTCCGAAACTTCTTTCAGGGCAAATCGACAAAAGTACATAGACACAATCAGTGAATGTCTCAATGTCAATGTTACATGGCTTAAAAGTGGAGATAGGCTGCCTGTCGTAATAATATCTCATATCTTTATAAGACCATCCATCTTAACAAATTACGATGTTATGTCCGTGAAATTTTTAACTGACAAAATAAACCACTTAAATAAATTTCAATAAAAACGATATCTTTGATTATATTATTTGCTATTTATAATAACATTATAAAATTAATCAACATGCAGTCTTTGGCTGGATAATTGTTATACTATATTCTTGAGTTCTTTTATATAATCAGAAAACAATTCATTCAGATAATGATTTAATCATAATTAAGGAGTTACTATGTCAAATATGAAGAATAAACCGAGTAATATCACTCCACAATTAATTTACATGTGGGAAAAAAGTATTGACCCTTGGGGGGTAAAAGATCTTCAATCAAGATTTATCTATGCCAATCCTGCTTTTTACCAACTGCTTGACTTACCTGAAAATTTCGACGTTGCAGGGCTTACTACAGGTGAATTACCCTCACCTATTGCAGAATATGAAGAGGAATCTTGCCGTCAGGATCAAAAAGTTATTCAGACTATGCAACGAGTCACTTCAATGGAAACTCACTCATTTGGAGAACGTAAAATTAAACAAGTTTATCTCTGTGATAAATATCCACTTTGTGATGAAGATGGCAATTGTATTGGGATCACCTTTCATATGCACAAAACGCAAAACTTTTCTACTGCTTACTACTATGAAAAAAGCTCTCCAGCAACGCTGGAATTCATCCCTCCTAATGACACACTGACGCAACTTGAATGGGAAGTTCTCTTTCTAACTCTGCGTTCATGGGATGATGAGAAAATCAGTGAAGAGTTAATGATAAGTCCCGAAGATGTGGTTAATCATATTCAATCTATTTACCAAAAATTCAATTTGCCATTACATGCAGAATTAAAGGATTTCTGTAAAGAACATAAACTTGATCTCTATATCCCTGAAAGATTTATCACTATTGGGAGTAGAGAACTAAGCTGATTAATGTCATTAAAACATGATAAGGAACGATGATATGAATAATAAAGTAATCATTTCACCTCAAATAATTAATACATTGGAAGCCAGTAACGACCCTTGGGGAATAAAAGATAAAAACTCATGCTTTATTTATGGCAATAAAGCACTTAAACATCTTGAAAATCTCCCAGATTCATTTAATTATGAAGGACGATATGATTATGAGCTTCCTTGGGATGGAGCTGAGTTTGCAAAAGAATTCGTTCTTCATGATCAAAGTGTAATGAAGAGTGAAACAACAGTATGTTCGCTTGAAACACATATGTACGGGAACAATAAATTCTTATCATCTCATTTTTGTGAAAAATACCCACTATATAATGATGAAAACGAATGTGTCGGAGTCATTTTCCACGGATGGGAAGCTCAGGATTTCTCATTAACCCGTCTATTTTATGGAAAACTCCCCGCTTCTATTATGTTTCAACCACCGACTAATTTATTTACCCAACGGGAATGGGATGTCATTTTTCTCTCTTTACATAAATATACCAGTAAACAAATTGGCAGAATATTAAACATTTCTTACCGTACCGTTGAACACTATACCCAATAGATTTCAAGATGCATCGCGGCGGCAAGGGAGCGAATCCCCGGGAGCATAGATAACTATGTGACCGGGGTGAGTGAGTGCAGCCAACAAAGAAGCAACTTGAAAGATGACGGATATATACGGCACAAATATACAGAAAGGTTGATGTTAAGTCTGCTCAGCAATTGGAAGAATACTGTCGCTTTAATAATTATGATCTTTATGTACCAGAAAGATTTTTACATCCAGCAAGCAGCATCTTGGCTTGAGTCTCAAATCTTAACGATACTCACGACGGGAAGTAACGGCTTAACCAGAATTCAGGTTAATTAACAAACACCATCTAGCATTCCACCTAATACTACACGGAGGAAACTGATGAAATTTCCTTTTCGCTGTTTCTTATTAGCCACTGCTTTAAGCTGTAGCTTTCCGTCAATCGCTATTTCTTTAGATAGCCTTCCTCTTATGCCGTGGTCACAAAATATTTCGGTGCAAAAAGGACGTCTGGATATTGATAACACGCTGAAAATTGAAATCACCAGTGATGAAATGCCTGACGCGATATTTAACGATACAGCAACGGCAACACGCGAAACAGCTATTAGATCACAGCGCACAAATGCATGATGAGGTTGTGATTCGAGCTGTATATCCACTGGAACGGCTGCTAGATCATACATCAGCGCTTCACTCTGTCAGGTAATTTACTACACCAGCTACCTATTCGTTTTATCTGAACCGCGCTTCTCAGCGCGGTTACTTAGTGGGAAATTAACCCGATGGAACCGCTTCCATCCCTACCAATCCCACTTTCAAATAACCCGATTTACGCAGAGAATCCATTACACTCATCAGTGTTTCATAATCCACGGTTTTATCAGCCTGAAAGAAGATGGTTGTCTCTTTATTAGATTGGGTTGTCTGATCCAATACCGCCGCTAAAGTATCATGATCTACCGGCTGATCACCGACATAAAGCTGACGATCAGCCTTAACCGTCAGGAATACCGGTTTTTCAGGACGTGGTTGCGGTTTTGCCGACGAAGCAGGTAAATCCACTTTAATATCAACGGTTGCCAGTGGTGCTGCTACCATGAAGATAATTAACAGCACCAACATCACGTCAATAAACGGTGTGACGTTGATTTCGTGCAATTCGCCACTATCGTCCAAATCTTCATTAAGACGCATTGCCATAAATCACCTTGTCTTGCTATTTGCCAAATCCAGATCACGGCCAAGTAGTAATAATGACTGGGCCGCCATATCACCAACCTGACCACGGTAAGAAGCTATCATACGAGCGAAAATGTTATAGATCACAACAGCTGGAATTGCCGCCACTAAACCGAGAGCAGTCGCTAACAGAGCTTCTGCGATACCCGGAGCAACAACTGCAAGGTTAGTTGTCTGTGAGTGAGCAATACCGATAAAGCTGTTCATGATGCCCCACACCGTCCCAAACAGACCAACGAAAGGAGAAATCGCACCAATAGTCGCCAGATAACCATTACCACGCCCCATATAACGGCTGATAGCCGCAACTGAGCGCTCCAGACGGAAAGAAGCACGTTCTTTAGTGCTATTCAAATCAATGCTCTCAGAAGATAACTGGCGTTCTGTCTGTACTTCACTCAACAGCAAACGACTGATACTAAGTTTACTGAAACCTTCTGCAATTTCAGCCGCCTGATCAAGACTCTTGACTTCCGCCAGCGCCCATTGCTCTTTACGTAAACGACGACCCGCCACCAGCAATTCAGCACCTTTTGAGAAGAACAGTGCCCAAGTAATAACAGAAGCAATCACCAGACCAATCATAACGGTTTTCACAACAACATCAGCGTTCTGATACATGCCCCAAATAGATAGATCGGTTGCAAAGCCACTAGAGAGGTTGGCTTGATCCTCTGGAACGTCAGATAAACCAGCATCAGTGACAACCGGAGCCACTTGGGTAGACTCTGTAGCAAGCGCAGTTTGTGGAGCGGCCTGATTTGCTTGCAATGCAGTCGTATCTGAAGCTACGGCGGTAGCTGTCAGAGCAGGCGCGGCAACCTGTGTGGTTTTTGCCGTAGGATTGTTGTCTGTTACGGATGCTGGTGCTGTATCAGCCAGTGCTGTGCCTGTCAGTCCGAACGCCAATATTATTGAAGCAGTCAAATTACGCATCAGTTGGCCTTTGCTCCCTTTCTTATAAACCTTGTTATTTAGCTGTGAATTGCCTTTCGTCATCTCGCTAACCTTAATTTACCCTGAGTCTCCTCTCATCTTTCACCAGATGAGTAAAAATGCAGGCTGATAATATCAAACATTAAGTGATTTGATAGTAATTATCATTATTGTTTAATAAAAAAGTGTTACCCCTTCACAAAATAAAGTTAAAGAGGCCCCACTCGCAGGTTATCAGATGAATTTTCGTCAAGTTGCGCTAATCCCTTTGTACAAAAAGAACTAAATCTTTTAACGTGTTAACACTATTTTTTACACCTTTTCAAAAATCGAAATTAAGGTGGCAATGTATCATGACAGAAAAAAAACTGGAGACTTCATTAGTCAGCGCGGGCAGAATCCATAAATTTACTCAAGGTGCAGTAAACCCAATCATTCAGCGAACATCATCTGTAATTTTCGATTCTGTGGAATCCAAAAAGCAGGCGACAAAGAATTGCGCCAATGGCGAGCTATTTTATGGCCGTCGTGGTACACAAACCCATTTCTCCTTTCAGAAAGCAATGACTGAACTGGAAGGTGGTGCAGGCTGTATGCTTTATCCTTCTGGTGTTGCCGCGATCAGTAATGCCATTCTCTCTTTTGCTGCTACCGGTGATCATATTCTGTTAACCGGTTCGACTTACGACCCAACACAAGCCTTTTGTAACAAAATATTGTCACGAATGAATATTACTGCCGATTATTTCGATCCTATGATCGGTGAGGAGATTGCTAAACTCATTAAGCCCAATACCAAAGTGGTGTTTCTTGAATCCCCTGGTTCAATCACCATGGAAGTACAAGATGTTCCGGCTATTGTCCGCGCTGTACGGCGAGTCAATCCAGATATTGTCATCATGATAGATAATACCTGGGCTGCGGGTGTGCTGTTTAAAGCACTGGAGTTTGGTATCGATATTTCTATTCAGTCCGGCACCAAATATATTATTGGTCATTCAGATGCTATGTTAGGTATTGCCGTAGCTAACGAACGCTGTTGGGCGCAACTGCGGGAAAATTCCTATTTGATGGGACAAATAGCCGATGCCGATACGGTTTATATGGCAAGTCGCGGTCTACGTACTTTAGCAATTCGCCTGAAACAGCATGAAAAAAGCAGTATAGAAATAGCACGCTGGTTGCAACAAAGAACCGAAGTTGCAGAAGTCTATCATCCTGCTTTCCCCTCCTGCCCCGGTCACGATAATTTTATCCGCGATTTTAGTGGTTGTAATGGCCTGTTTTCCTTCCGGTTAAAAGAGAGATTAACCTCTCAACAGTTCACCGATTATCTGGATAATTTTCACCATTTTAAAATGGCATTCTCATGGGGCGGTTTTGAATCCCTGATTCTGGGTTATCAACCGGAAGAGATAAAAATGATGCGGCAATACCCTATCCCACAAAAAACAGGCACCTTATTCCGCCTGCATATCGGGCTGGAGAATGTTCAGGATTTGATTGATGATTTAGCCGAGGGGTTTAAGCGAATTTTTGCTGATTAATATCACTGATTTCACGTTGCATTTAAGTTTAGTTAACAAAGAAAACCCCTTTATAACACTTGCTTAAATATCAATTAGTTATTGGAATAATTTAACTACGCTAGTGAAATAAGAATCTCCTTCACTATTTTTGATCAAGCGCATTAAGTGGGCATTAACACCATAATAATGTAGTTTTAATGTCTACTTAAAATAAAACTATCGTTAATTAAGTAAACATTATACCCAATAGATTTCAAGATGGATCGCGACGGCAAGAGAGTGAATCCCCGGGAGCATAGGTAACTCTGTGACCGGGGTGAGCGAGTGCAGCCAACCAAGAGGCAACTTGAAAGATAACAGGTATATACCCACGAATACATAGAGCTACTTGTCTACTAATGGATAGATCCACTGCACTTAATCGATTAACTGACTGGGACAAAAAAGGACGATATATCTTCACCCTTGCCGATCTCAGAAAAATCTTTCCTGAAGATGGCACTAAAACACTTCAGGCAGGCTTAAATCGCCTAGTTAAAGAATCGGTGCTCTCGCGGCCTGTACGCGGAGTTTATCTATTTAACTTTGCGCACAGCCGCGATAGTTACACCATTGAACATATTGCCAAAGCACTACGACGCGGTGAGTACAACTACGTTAGCCTTGAATCCGCATTAAGTGAATATGGGATCATTTCACAGATCCCTATCGACAGACTCACCGTGATGACAACAGGCAGGAAAGGTGTTTATTACACTCCACTTGGCACTATTGAATTCACCCATACTAAACGCCAACAGGAAGATATTTTACCCAACTTACCGAACTGGCAATGCAGGTACCTGGACGCTCCCATATGCGACCAGTTATTGAGAAGGAATACTGCATTACGATATTCTCTATGGCCTTGATACTGATGGACTGTTAGATCAATTGACTTTCCAAGGCGGCACATCTCTGCGTTTGTGTCACGGTGCCCCGCGTTTTAGTGAAGATCTGGACTTTTCCGGCGGTGTTAACTTTAACTGTAATCAATTACAGGCCATGAAAACGTGTTTGGAACACTACATTGGCAAGCGTTATGGTTTTGAAGTTTCAGTTAAAGAACCAGCCGATTTAAAAAACGAACCTGAATATGCAGGTCTTAAGAACGAATTCAATATGTAGATAAGTTAATTATTTTTATATTTATGTGCAGATAAATTTTCATGTTGTTCTGGGTTCTTGTCAAAGCTGTCGTGGTAAACCAATAAAACTATTCATCAAGGATCAAGCAAGCCATGGTTAAGATTTTACGGTAAACTGACTTTATATATGCAAATGAAATAAATTTACTTATACCCAATAGATTTCAATTTGCAGCGCGGCGGCAAGTGAACGCATCCTAGGAGCATAGATAACGATGTGACTGGTAAGTGAAAGCAGCCAACAAAGCAGCAATTTGAAGGATGAAGGGTATAACAGTCACAGGATAAATATAAATAATGGAAGTGCTACACGAGATTATGCGGGCATTATGGCAGCATGATTTTTCTAAACTTGCCAACCCTGATATTCTCTGGATTATCTATGGCATTCTGTTCATGACACTGGTTCTGGAAAATGGCTTATTACCCGCAGCTTTTCTACCCGGTGATACATTATTAATCCTAACCGGTGCGTTGATTGCCAAAGGGGTAATGAGTTTTATCCCAACCGTTTTCATATTGACAGCCGCGGCAAGTATCGGTTGTTGGCTCGGTTATCTTCAAGGGCAATGGCTTGGTGATACTAAACGGGTTAAGGGTTGGTTAGCACAACTTCCCATTCAGTACCACCAACGGGCTAATATGCTATTTTTCAAGCATGGTCTGGCTGCTCTGCTACTTGGCCGTTTTTTAGCTTTTGTCCGAACTCTATTGCCTATACTTGCAGGTATATCTGGCCTCAACAGTAAACGTTTTCAAATTTTTAATTGGCTAAGTGGTTTATTATGGGTCATTACCGTGGTTGGTTTCGGCTATCTTCTCAATCAGATCCCGTTTATTAAAAACCATCAGGATCTAGTCATGAACATTCTGGTGATTTTACCTATCGTGCTGTTGTTAAGTGGCTTAGGTGCATCTCTATTGATGTATTGGCGCCACCGCAGGGCCTCTACGGTAAAACGTAAATAAAAGTCATCATGGTTTACAAACCGCAACAGGGTTTTTATCCTTAACTTCAAGTTAGAAAGTTTGCGAACCAATCGTATGTGGACTTCAGCTCAGTTATCGAATGATGTTTCTGTGTTGATGTTCCACAATATCAATATATGGTTTAGATCACGCCACTTGTATTACTTTCTTCAACTATTCTGAATATCAACTTAATATCAACCATCATTATTTATAACGATACATTTTAGCTGATATTTTAACTGTCTATACCCAATAGATTTCAAGATGGATCGCGATGGCAAGTTGGGGTAAGTGAACGCATCCAACCAAGAGGCAACTTGAAAGATAACAGGTATATCTTTTTTATAGGAGGTAGTAATGGATAATCAACCTATCATTAGACTTGCTGACGGAAACCATATGCCACAATTGGGACTGGGTTCATGGGCCGCAGATAACCAGCAAGTAGTGACAGCAATTCACGCCGCCCTAGATGTAGGTTATCGAGCAATTGACACCGCCGCTATTTACAATAATGAGAAAGGGGTAGGTAAGGCACTACAAGAAACAGACATTCCCCGCGAAGATATCTTTGTCACAACCAAATTGTGGAATGACAGACATAATGATGTCCGGGCTGCGCTAGCAGAAAGTTTAGAAAAATTACAACTCGATTATGTCGACCTTTATCTCATTCACTGGCCAGCACCACCGCAGGATCAATATGTCGGTGCCTGGCAGCAATTAATTGAATTACAAAAAGAGGGGCTTATCCGTAGTATCGGTGTTTCTAATTTCCAGCCTGAGCACATCCAGCGGCTGATCAATGAAACTGGTGTTCATCCTGTTATTAATCAGATTGAGCTACATCCGATGCTCCAGCAGCGTCAACTTCATGCCTGGAATGCCACACATCATATCGTTACCGAATCCTGGAGTCCTTTGGCACAAGGTGGTGAAAACGTATTTGATGATCAACTGGTTCAACATCTGGCACAAAAGTACGGTAAAACACCAGCTCAGATCGTTCTCCGCTGGCACATTGATAACGGTATGATTGTGATCCCAAAATCAGCCACGCTCTCAAGAATTAAAGAGAACTTTGAGATATTCAATTTCAAATTGGAAAAAGAAGATCTAACCGCTATGACATCTCTGGATATAGGCAAACGTCTGGGACCAACCCCCGAAACATTCGTTGATTTCAGTGAATTCAGTCACCTCCTTGATGATATTGATCCAAATGGCTAGTGCCAAAATTTGCACGCGTAATAAGAGATATTGATCTTTTGCGACACCCTCGCATTAGGCGAGGGTTTACGGCGGATTTTGCTAAGACTACAGTGCTTCCTGTTTCCAATATAAGGAAACAAAATTACTTTTCCGTTGATTTCACTCGTTCAATGTTTGCACCAAGTCCGCGCAGCTTATCTTCGATATGTTCATAACCCCGGTCAATATGATAGATACGGTCAACTACAGTCACCCCCTCAGCAATACAACCCGCCAGAACCAGGCTTGCCGATGCGCGTAAATCAGTCGCCATTACCTGGGCACCGGAAAGCTTTTTAACACCATGACAAAGCACCGTATTGCTTTCAATTTCAGCATGAGCACCCATACGAATTAATTCAGGAATATGCATGAAACGGTTTTCGAAAATAGTTTCTGTGATCATACCAGCACCTTCAGCAACCAAATTTAGCAAGCTAAACTGTGCCTGCATATCGGTCGGAAAACCGGGATGTGGTGCAGTACGTAATGTCACAGCTTTAGGTCGTTTACCGTGCATATCAAGACTTATCCAATCTTTGCCAATCTCAATATCAGCACCCGCTTCACGCAATTTTGCCAATACTGCATCCAACGTATCAGGCTTAGCATGACGGCAAACAACCTTACCTCCAGATATCGCAGCTGCAATAAGGAATGTACCTGTCTCAATACGGTCCGGTAATACACGATATACGCCACCGCCAAGACGCTCTACACCTTCAATGATGATATGGTCAGTGCCTGCGCCAGTGATTTTCGCTCCCAACGTATTGAGAAAATTAGCTGTATCCTCAATTTCAGGTTCACGTGCTGCATTTTCAATAACGGTTGTCCCTTCCGCCAACGTTGCCGCAGTCATAATAGTCACTGTCGCCCCAACGCTGACTTTATCCATCACAATGCAGGCACCTTTCAAACGCCCATTAACGGAAGCCTTAACATAACCCTCTTCCAAAACGATTTCAGCACCTAACTGTTCCAGGCCACTGATATGCAGATCAACCGGACGTGCGCCAATAGCACAACCTCCTGGCAAAGAGACTTGCCCTTGGCCAAAACGCGCTACCAAAGGACCTAATGCCCAAATAGATGCACGCATAGTTTTCACCAGATCGTAAGGCGCACAATATTGATTCACACTACGAGCATCCACAAATACAGAACCATTACGTTCAACTTTGGTTCCAAGGCGATTCAACAATTTAATAGTGGTGTCAATATCTTTCAGTTCTGGAACATTTTGCAATTCAACAGGCTCTTCAGCCAACAACGCGGCGAACAGGATTGGCAGTGCAGCATTTTTTGCCCCGGAAATAGAAACCTCACCCGACAAGCGAGTTGGTCCTTTCACACGAAATTTATCCATCTGTGACTACTCTCTTTATATAATTTGCCGTTCGCAGCGAGGCAAACAGCGTTAAAAACCGTTGAGCTTGCGATCTCTTTTCCAATCATCCGGTGTATAAGCTTTGATTGACAGGGCATGAATACGATTATCAGCAATGTATTCCATCAAAGGTGCATAAACAGCTTGTTGCTGTTTTACCCGGCTCATACCAGCGAACATTTCACCAACAACAATAACCTGGAAATGGCTGCCATCTCCGCTAACAATGACTTCATCTAGTGCTAATTTGTCCATCAGCACTTGTTTAATCTCATTAGTATCCATAATTGCTCAATTCTGTAGTTAGAAATATACCCGTTATCTTTCAAGTTGCCTCTTGGTTGGCTGCTCTCACTCACCCCGGTCACAGAGTTATCTATGCTCCCGGAGATTCGCTCCCTTGCCGTCGCGATCCATCTTGAAATCCATTGGGTATAATAGTAATAGACAGTCATCTATCCTAATAGAATCCGACTTACTCTTAAACATGAAAACGTCCTTGTAACATTTCTGCTTACAAGGGTGCTGATTATACCTGTTATCTTTCAAGTTGCCTCTTTGTTGGCTGCACTCACGCACCCCAGTCACATCGTTATCTATGCTCCTGGGGATGCGTTCTCTTGCCGCCGCGCTGCAACTTGAAATCTATTGGGTATATACAGATAATTACTGAGAATATCGGCTAGCCATCAATGATAATTTCCTGCAAATCGTAAAGCATAATCAGGGTACTAAACCGTTCACTAATGCCAGAAAAGAGCAATTCAGTCCCTTCCTCTTTTTGCATATAGTGTTTAAAACGGACTAAAAGAGCTAACCCAGTAGAATCCACATGCTCAAGCTGTGACACATTGATACAGTTGATATCGGTCAATAACTTTTCCTTTTGCTGCCAAAGAGGAAGCAAACGGTCACGATCCAAAATACCTTTGAGAATCAATGTCTGTCCTGCTTTTTCCCAGCTCAGACTTTCATTCATCTCACTTTTTCTCTTCCAGAGTGATTGGCTGACGAGCGCTAATTTCAAGCTGCTTAGTTAAACCATCTATACCTTGTTGACGCAAGATAGAAACCCATTCACTCTGCTTGGTTGTAATCATACTGACACCTTCAGCAATCATATCGTATGCCTGCCAGTGACCCGTTTTGCTGTTTTTACGCCACTGAAAATCAAGGCGGATAGGAGGGCGGCCATTCTGATCAAGGATAGTGACACGAATAGCAATAATATTGTTATCTCCCAACGGTTTCTCAGGGCCAATCTGATAAGTTTGATCATGATACATTGCCAGAGCCTGCCCATAAGCCTGCTCAAGATAGGATTCAAATGCGGTAAAATAAGCCTCGCGTTGTGCTGGCGTCGTATCTTTATAATAGCTCCCTAGAACCAATGCCCCTGCGTACTTGATATGAACATATGGCAGTAATTCTTCTTTCACCACTTGGCGCAAGTAATCTGGATTTTGACGAATTTGTGACTGACTGTTTTTCAAACGAGTAAAAGTCTTTTCTGCCGCATCCTGCATCAACTTATAAGGATTCGTCTGATCAACGGCTGCACTCGCTAATGGCGCAATAATCAACAACGCCACCATTAATAATTTCTTCAACATAATTAGTTCCTCTTAATGATACTCAGTTGCTGGCTATGGTGTCGGAGTGTGCTCTGCCCCACTCTGGGTATTATCGCCGCTCTTATACAAGAATTGACCGATAAGATCCTCAAGTACCATTGCTGATTTGGTATCTTGCACGCGATCACCCTCTTTCAGAATCCCAGTATCCATATCTGGATCTTCAAACCCTACATTCAAAGCAATATATTGTTCACCTAATAAACCAGAAGTACGGATAGAAAGAGAACTCGTATCAGGGATACGGTTATATTGCTTCATAATATCCAGTGCCACTTGCGGCGTATAAGTTTTTTCATCAAGAGAAATACTTGCAACACGGCCAACCACCACACCACCAATTTTTATCGGTGAGCGCACTTTCAGACCACCAATATTGTCAAAAGTTGCGTATAAGCGGTAAGTTGGCTGGTTACCTACCGATTTAATGTCTGCCACTTTAAGACATAAAAAGACGATTGCAGCCAGTGCAATCAAGATAAAAAATCCAACCCAAATTTCACTTTTCTTGCTTTGCATTGAATTAATTCCCAAACATAAGTGCTGTCAGCACAAAATCTAAACCTAAAACTGCTAACGACGCATGAACCACCGTTCTGGTCGTTGCGCGGCTTATCCCTTCTGAGGTAGGGATCGCATCATAACCATTAAATAAAGCAATCCAGGTCACAGTAATGGCGAAAACAACACTTTTAATAAAACAGTTAAGTAAATCTTTTTGCCACTCTATAGCAGACTGCATTGAAGACCAGAAGAAACCACTGTCGATCCCCTTCCAGTCAACACCAACTATCGCCCCCCCCCAGATACCTACAGCCACAAAAATCAAGGACAATAGCGGCATACTGATAAACCCAGCCCAAAAACGTGGGGCTATCACACGCCGCAATGGATCTATCGCCATCATCTCCAAACTGGAAATTTGTTCCGTGGCTTTCATCAAACCTATTTCGGCGGTCAGGGCTGACCCTGCACGACCTGCAAACAACAGGGCCGTCACAACCGGCCCCAATTCACGCAACAGAGATACCGCTACCATCATACCAAGACTGGCTTCTGCACTGTATGTTGTCAGTACCAGATATCCCTGTAGGCCGAGCACCATGCCAATAAACAACCCTGAAACCACGATAATTAATAATGACTGAACGCCCACACTGAAAAGTTGTTGTCGCAGCAATGGCCATTGTCTGGCAGGTTCTGGTCTGCCAATTATCGCGCTAAAAAGCATAAAACCTGCACGACCAAAAGAGGCAAATACCTCAATAGCCCGCCTGCCAAGTGCCGCCAGCGCCTGTGTTAACATTAACATCCCATTATCCTAATAACTCAGTTTTATAATCCCCTGCCGGAAACCGGAAAGGTACCGGCCCATCAGCAATACCATCAAGAAATTGCCGTACCCGCTGATCAGAATTAATCTGCAACTGTTGAGCCGTACCTTCAGCAATAATCTGCTGTTCAGCAATAATATAAGCATAATCTGCAATGCTCAGAACTTCCGGCACATCATGGGAAACAACCACACAGGTGACGCCAAGCGCTTTATTCAGTTCATCAATTAGTTTCACCAAAACACCCATGGTAATCGGGTCCTGACCAACAAAAGGTTCATCAAACATAATCAAATCAGGATCAAGGGCAATAGCACGAGCCAAAGCAGCACGTCTTGCCATACCACCGGAAAGTTCGGAAGGCATCAGATTTGCAGCGCCGCGTAACCCAACGGCTTCCAGTTTCATCATCACGGTAGTATGGATGATCTCTTCAGGCAGAGTCGTATGTTCACGTAGAGGAAAAGCGACGTTATCAAAAACATTTAGATCAGTGAATAATGCCCCTGACTGAAACAACATACTCATCTTCTTACGGGCAGTATATAAACGAGGACGGGACAAAGCAGGAATATTATCCCCATCAAACCAGATTTCTCCCCGATCAGGACGTAGCTGACCACCAATCAACCGTAATAGTGTTGTTTTCCCTATTCCAGAAGGCCCCATAATTGCCGTGATTTTTCCTCTGGGCACAGCCAGATTAATATCAGCAAAAATCGAACGGTTACCACGGGTAAAATACATACCTCGGATCTCGATGAGATTTGCTGTTTGTTGACTCATTATTAATAGCCCTTAACGGTTAATAAACTGGCTCTATAATTTGATTTACATATTAATCACATATACTACAAAAAAATTGGAGAGTTTTCGCCACTAAAGTTGTGACAAATTTTACTTTTCTACCCGCCGCCGTCAGAATGTACCTCATCTAACTGAACAAACAATTTTTGTTTAAAAAATCAACCAACGTTAACATTAAATCCGGAATATACCTTACAAGGGCGGCTTCATGTTTCTAACCTTTTTACTCTTAATTGCTGGGTTGATTTTACTGGTATATGGTTCCGATAGATTAGTATATGGTGCTGCAATTTTTGCTCGTACACTGGGCCTGCCCCCATTTATTATTGGTATGACGATAGTCGGCATTGGAACTTCTCTGCCAGAATTAATGGTTTCAGTTACTGCCATGCTGGATGGTCAACCTGATATGGCAATTGGTAATGTCATTGGTTCCAACATTACCAACCTGTTACTGATAACCGGTGCCGCTGCACTTATTCGTCCAATGGAAGTAAAATCAGATATTCTGCGGCAGGAACTGCCTCTGATGCTGTTGATCACCGCTTTCTGTGGTTATTTGATAAGTGATAATTACCTTAGCCGGATGGATGGACTGGTATTATTGATTTCTGCTATAGCGTGTATTTTACTGATGATAAAAATGGCTACACTGCCACACCGTGCTGAAACTGATATTTACACTCAAGAGCAGACTTCCGAATTACCAATAGAGGGCAATAAGCATATTGCCTTGCTATGGATACTGCTAGGACTCATTATTTTGCCTATGGCGACCCGAATGGTGATTGACAATGCAACTGTTATTGCTCGTATTTACGGCATTAGTGAATTAGTTATCGGACTTACTGTGCTTGCAGTCGGTACCAGCCTACCAGAATTAGCAACCTCTATTGCAGCAGCATTCAAAGGGGAAGATGATATTGCATTCGGGAATATTATCAGCTCGAATATATTCAATATATCAATTGTTCTGGGTCTTCCCGCATTACTCTCACCAGCAGCCATTTCCCCTGAATCTTTCCATCGTGATTTTTGGGTAATGATGATAGCCAGCATAATATTTACTGCATTTTGTCTGGGTCGTAAACACCGGTTAAACCGGGTGAAAGGTGTTCTGTTATTAAGCTGTTTTATTGCTTATTTTGTCATACTGTTTATTTCCAATTACAGCATTGAATAAACACAAGTGAGTAGGAAAAAGAAATGCCTAGATTTGATTTTCAACAAGCGGGTAAGAAAGTATTACACATAGAGCGTGATGGGTTAGCAGAACTCGAACAATACATAAATGAAGATTTCACTCGTACCTGTGAACTAATGTTCAACTGTGAAGGTAAGATTATTATCATGGGGATGGGTAAATCCGGTCATATCGGATGTAAAATTGCCGCAACTTTCGCCAGTACCGGCACACCTTCCTTTTTTGTTCATCCAGGGGAAGCCAGCCACGGTGATCTCGGTATGATTACCCCTAAAGATATTGTTCTGGCAATCTCAAATTCTGGCGAATCCAATGAAATTTTGTCACTTATCCCTGCACTAAAACGCCAAAAAATTCCTCTTATCTGTATGACTAACAATCACAACAGCAGCATGGGAAAAGCCGCAAATATCCATCTATGTATCAAAGTTCCACAAGAAGCCTGTCCGCTAGGCTTGGCTCCAACGACGAGTACCACTGCAACATTGGTGATGGGAGATGCTTTAGCTGTCGCATTGCTTCAGGCTCGTGGTTTTACCGCTGAAGATTTCGCACTATCACATCCTGGCGGCACACTTGGACGTAAGCTTCTACTACTGGTAAGTGATTTAATGAATACCGGCGAAGATATCCCAAGAATTAACCGGGATTCCTCCTTACGTGAAGCACTAGTTGAAATTACCCGCAAAAAATTGGGTATGACAGTTATTTGTGATGAAAATATGTATATTGATGGTATTTTTACCGATGGTGACTTGCGCCGCGTTTTTGATATGGGAATTGATTTGTACAACGTCAAAATTTCAGATGTTATGACTGCGGGTGGGGTCCGTATAAAGCCTAATGCCCTTGCAGTTGATGCATTAAACTTAATGCAATCACGTCATATCACTTCTCTATTGGTTACAGAGGGAAATAAATTGCTGGGTGTATTACATATGCATGACCTTTTACAAGCCGGTGTGGTTTAACCTATGAGAACGTTTTAATGAGCCAATTAGTTTATCTGGACACCTGTTATGGCCCAGTAAATAAAGACATTATTGAAAAAGCCAGTAAAATCCGCCTGCTGATTTGTGACGTTGATGGTGTCATGTCAGATGGCCTGGTATATATGGGAAACAATGGTGAAGAATTAAAAGCGTTTAATGTTCGTGACGGTTACGGGATTCGCTGCTTAATTACTTCAGGAATTGAAGTCGCTATTATCACTGGTCGTAAGGCTAAATTGCTGGAAGATCGAGCAAACACGCTAGGCATTACACATCTTTACCAGGGACAGAGTGATAAGGCTTTGGCGTATAGAGAACTGTTAGATAAACTGGGATTAAAACCAGAACAGGTTGCTTACATCGGTGATGATTTGATTGACTGGCCAGTCATGAAACAAGTGGGTTTATCTGTCGCTGTGGCAGATGCACATCCATTGCTATTACCAAAAGCACATTATGTCACCCAAATTGCAGGTGGTCGCGGTGCAGTAAGAGAACTTTGTGATTTGGTGCTTTTCGCTCAGAATAAGCTGGAAGATGCCAAAGGATTATCAATATAGGTTGAAGCGAAACAAGAATGGGTAAAATCAAATCCGGGTTGGCTATAATACTAGCACTAATCACCATGGCTCTAATTGGCTGGAACTTATCTGACTCAGACGAGACTGAACCGTCTTCTGCCGCAGATAACAACCAGCCGACATATCAAAGTCAGGAAACCATAACCTTTGTTTATGATCCTACTGGTAAGCTGACATATAAACTGGTCTCTGATGATGTCCAGAATTATGCTGAGCCAAAAATCACCTGGTTTACCAAACCAGTATTAATTACATATGATTCAAATGCCATTGCTACATGGACAGTACGTTCTAACAAAGCAAAATTGACTAATGATAAAATGCTCTATCTTTACGGAGATGTGCAAGTTGACAGCCTGACTGATACGTCACAATTACAACGTATTACTACAGAGAATGCTGTCGTCAACCTGGTAACCCAGGATGTCTCATCCGATGATCAGGTCACACTTATCGGTGTAGGGCTGAAATCCGTAGGAATGAAAATGCGTGGCAATCTGCGGAACAAAACCGCTGAACTGATTGAAAAGGTTAACACCTACTATGAAATCCAACATGAACAACAGAATCCGTAATGCTTTTATTGCCAGTGCTATTTTTGTGGTCAGCCTTCCCGCATTAGCACTAAAAGATGACACCCAGAAACCAATTTATATTGATTCTGACAAGCAATCCCTTGACATGACAGGAAACACTGCCACATTTACAGAAAATGTGATCGTTAAACAGGGCTCTATTGATATCCACGCCGACAAAGTCGTTATAACCCGCCCGAATGGTGATTCTAAAAAAATGATTGTTGAGGCATTCGGTAATCCTGTAACTTTCTATCAGTTACAGGATAACGGCAAACCAATCAAAGGCCGCGGTGCAAAAATGCGCTACGAAATGGATAAAGAGCTGGTTACACTGACTGGCAACGCCTATCTGGAACAGTTGAACAGCAATATAAAAGGCGACCGGATCACCTATTTGGTGCCAACCCAGCAAATGGAAGCATTCAGTGACAAAGGTAAACGAGTGACAACCGTCCTGTTACCTTCTCAGTTACAGGAAGAAGGCCCTGGGGCTAACAACAAGAGTAAATAACGATAATATATGGCAACACTAAACGCAGCAAACCTGGCAAAAGCTTATAAAGGCCGTAAGGTCGTTGAAAATGTCAGCCTGAACGTGAACTCCGGTGAAATTGTTGGCCTGCTTGGGCCCAACGGTGCTGGGAAAACCACAACTTTTTATATGGTCGTGGGGATTGTTTCACGGGATACCGGAACCATTACCATTGATAATGAAGATATCAGCTTACTGCCACTTCACGAGCGGGCACGCCGTGGTATTGGTTATTTACCTCAGGAAGCTTCAATTTTCCGCCGTCTGAGCGTCTTCGACAATCTGATGGCCGTATTGGAAATCCGCAAGGATCTAACTCAGGAACAGCGGAAAGAACGTGCCGAAGAGCTAATGGAAGAGTTCCATATCAGCCATCTCCGTGACAACCTTGGTCAATCACTATCCGGCGGTGAACGTCGCCGTGTAGAAATTGCCCGTGCGCTAGCAGCCAATCCTAAATTTATTTTACTGGATGAACCCTTTGCAGGCGTAGATCCCATCTCAGTTATCGATATCAAAAAGATCATTCAGCATTTGAGAGATTATGGACTAGGCGTTCTTATCACAGACCATAACGTCCGTGAAACATTGGATGTATGTGAGCGTGCTTATATTGTTAGCCAAGGGCATCTGATTGCTCATGGCACACCTAATGACATCCTTAGTAATGAACAGGTGAAGCGTGTTTACTTAGGCGAAGGTTTCCGGCTCTAATTCAGCCAGGAGAATTGAAATAATTCTATGAAGCAAAGTTTGCAACTCAGGCTTAGTCAGCAACTGGCAATAACACCACAGCTTCAACAAGCCATTCGTTTGTTGCAACTTTCTACGCTTGAGCTGCAACAGGAAATACAACAAGCGTTAGAAATGAACCCTTTGCTTGAACAGGATGAAGAGTACCAGGAAATCGGCAGTCAGGAATCTCCTGACAACGAAACTGAAGCTATGGATACGCTTGATGCCCTGCAACAAAAGGATATGCCAGACGAGCTACCACTAGATGCAAGCTGGGATGAGATTTACACAGCCGGAACGCCTTCTGGTACACGTAATGACTATAGTGCTGATGAATTGCCACTTTACCAAGGCGAGACAACTCAAACCCTACAAGACTATTTGATGTGGCAAGCAGAGCTGACTCCATTCACGGAAACAGATGCCGCCATTGCCACATCAATTATTGACGCCATAGATGATACAGGTTATCTCACTGTGCCACTGGAAGATATTCTTGCTAGTATTGGTGACAATCAACTCACTTTGGCAGAAGTAGAAACCGTGCTAAAACGGGTACAGCATTTTGATCCTATAGGTGTCGCGGCCCGTGATCTAAAAGATTGCCTTCTGATCCAGCTATCAATGTTCCCACCAGAAACACCTTATCTGCAAGAAGCAAAATTGATCGTCTGCGAACATCTGGAGTTGCTGGGTCATCGGGATTTCCGTAATTTAATCCGCCTTAGTCGCCTGAAAGAAGATACACTGAAAGAAGTCATAAATTTAATTCAGTCACTTGAACCAAGACCTGGTCTGGCGGTAAATACGGGTGAATCGCAGTATGTCATCCCTGATGTGTTAGTTCGAAAAGAAAGTGAATACTGGCAAGTAGAACTGAACGCAGATAACACTCCTCGTTTACGCATCAATCAGCATTATGCGGAACTTGGACAACATACACGCAATGAAAGTGATTGCCAGTTTATCCGCAATAACTTACAGGAAGCGAAGTGGCTTATCAAAAGTCTGGAAAGCCGAAATGACACCCTACTAAAAGTTACGCGTTGCATTGTAGAGCAGCAACAGGAATTTTTCGAACATGGCGAAGAACATATGAAACCTATGGTTCTGGCAGACATTGCTTTCCAGGTTGATATGCATGAATCTACCATTTCTAGGGTGACTACCCAGAAATTCCTGCACAGTCCGCGTGGTATTTTTGAATTGAAGTATTTTTTCTCCAGCCATGTTAATACAGAAAGTGGGGGCGAAGCCTCTTCAACTGCAATACGGGCTTTGGTGAAAAAACTGGTAGCAGCGGAAAACCCCGCCAAACCATTAAGTGACAGCAAACTGACGAGCATGCTGACCGACCAAGGCATCGTAGTTGCCCGACGGACTGTCGCAAAATATCGAGAGTCGTTATCCATTCCGCCATCAAACCAACGTAAGCGTCTGGTTTGAAATGAACAGATAAGGAAGACAATATGCAACTCAAAATAACTGGCCACAATATTGAAATTACTGATGCATTACGCGACATTATCACTGCAAAATGCAGCAAGCTGGATCAATATTTCGACAGGATCAACCTGACTCAGGTAATCCTCCGGGTGGAAAAGGTGCAACAAATCGCTGAGGCTACTGTACATATTAACGGAGGTGAGTTGCACGCATCCTCAGAACATGAGGATATGTATGCAGCAATTGATGGACTGGTCGACAAACTAGCTCGTCAGCTAACCAAACATAAAGACAAACTCAGACAACATTAACAACCCTTTTAACGAAAGCTGTAGTTTTTAAAGGCTACAGTAACAACAGCGGAGTTTTGCTGTAAACAGTGCAAAAATACCGGATGCCACAGATAATCTATGGTATCCGGTATCAATAGGCACCTAAGCGAATAGAAAAATGAATAACCAAGCAGATTTACTATTAAGCTCAGTCCTTTCCCTTGAATGTACACGTAATAATGTACATTGTTCGAGCAAAAAACGGGCTTTAGAGATTATCAGTGAGCTGGCATCTAAGCAGCTCAAATTACCAGAGAATATCGTATTCGAAGCAATATTGACCCGCGAAAAAGTGGGCACTACTGGAATTGGCAGTGGTATTGCTATCCCTCACGGTAAACTGGATGAAAATAGCTCGGATAAAACTGTTGGGGTTTTCCTTAATCTGGAACAACCTATTGCTTTTGATGCTATTGATAATCAACCCGTTGATTTGCTGTTTGCTTTACTGGTTCCAAACGATCAATGCCAGACCCACTTACATACATTGTCATTGATTGCCAAACGTCTTGCAGATAAAAATCTCTGCCGTCGTTTAAGATCAGCACAAAGTGATGAAGAACTTTACGCAATTATCACTGAATAGCTGTTGCAATGAATGGAAAGCAACAGATAGCAGTGGCTCATAACAACCACTGAGAAATTTAAGGGGAGTCGCCTCATGGTGCTGATGATAGTCAGTGGCCGTTCCGGTTCGGGTAAATCCGTTGCCTTGCGCGCGCTGGAAGATATGGGTTTTTATTGTGTGGATAACTTGCCGGTAGTATTGCTGCCGGAATTAGCAGATACGCTGGCTGACCGCGATATTTCTGCTGCTGTCAGTATTGACGTAAGAAACATGCCGGAATCACCAGAAATTTTCGAAGAAGCACTGACTAAACTACCGACCAGTTTCTCACCACAATTACTGTTTCTTGACGCTGACCGTAATACGTTAATCCGCCGTTACAGCGATACTCGCCGCTTGCATCCGTTATCAAGCAAAAATCTCTCTCTGGAAAGTGCGATTGATCAAGAAAGCGATCTGCTGGAGCCTCTTCGTTCAAGAGCCGATCTCATTATCGACACTTCGGAAATGTCAGTCCATGAACTGGCTGAGATGTTAAGGACTCGTCTGTTAGGCAAACGAGAACGCGAGCTGACAATGGTTTTTGAATCTTTCGGCTTTAAGCATGGTATTCCAATTGACGCCGATTATGTTTTTGACGTACGTTTCCTGCCAAATCCACACTGGGACCCGAAACTACGGCCAATGACAGGTCTTGATCGTCCCGTCGCCGCTTTCCTTGACCGCCATACGGAAGTGCATAACTTCATCTATCAAACCCGCAGTTATCTTGAACTGTGGCTACCCATGCTTGAAACGAATAACCGCAGCTATCTAACTGTTGCTATTGGTTGCACTGGTGGTAAACACCGTTCTGTTTATGTAGCAGAACAATTGGCTGATTATTTCCGTTCTCGTGGTAAAAATGTACAGTCACGCCACCGTACTCTCGAAAAGCGAAAATAATGACCGTCAAGCAGAAGCTTGAAATCAAAAATCGGCTGGGAATGCATGCTCGGCCTGCAATGAAACTGTATGACCTGGTACAGCTTTTTAAATCCCACGTTATCTTGCGCAATGATAGCCATGTTGAAGCTGAAGCCAGCAGTGTGATTGCCATGCTGATGCTGGATTCAGAAAAAGGCAGCTATATTGAAGTTGAAGCCAGCGGTCCAGATGAAGAGCTGGCTCTTGCAGCTATCATTGATCTATTTAATTCGGGATTTGACGAAGAATAACATCACCTACTCACTAGGGCCTTATCATGCTTTTCACCGTTTTTCATTAGCAACACAAAACAGTTCGTGATCATGATCTCTTTCTTTTCGAGTAAGAACAGCCTACTATCAGGTTAATTATTTTAAATAACACCCCCCTCCTTACGGTGCGGGGTGTTATTTTGTGTTGGAATCCATTTGGAGTGTGGTATGACTAAACCAGCAATTATTATCAACGAATTAGACGCGGAACGTTTAGACTCCCTGTTGGAACAACCGGCGTTTGCAGATACTAGTATCGCTGACGCTTTGAATGAGGAGCTGGATCGTGCAGAGATTGTACCGCCAGCAGAAATTCCATCAGACGTCGTGACTATGAACAGCCGGATTCGTTTCCTTGATCTAACAAGCAGCGAAGAGCGGGTACGAACTTTAGTTTATCCAGCATCACTGCAAGACAGTTCAGACCAGCTTTCTGTCATGGCTCCTCTGGGTGCTGCATTACTGGGGCTTCGTATTGGCGATGAAATCAGTTGGAAATTGCCAAATGGCGAAGAAACTCGGGTAAAAGTATTAGAATTACTTTACCAACCAGAAGCTGCCGGTGAACTACACCGTTAATTCAGTACGCCCATTTAAATCATGGCTGATCACAAATAATTGAATCTGAGTATCTCTTATTAACCAGCGATACTCATTTCTGGCAGCGGGGCGGGATTCTACTTTGCAGAAAAATCAATCTCCACACAGATATTGATAATTTCGCATATTCAATATGATTTTATTGATAGGTTTTGATATCTCTTTTGTGTGTTTATGGAGCACAAAAAAGGGCTATTTTTACCCATAATAACCACATTAAAAGTGTGAAATCCGGCCCTATTGTGGCGATAGAATGCAAAAGAAGGTATAATAATACATACTTTATTTTTCATAAAATTAAATAACATGAAATTAATTGATCGTAGATATTATAAATATATTTTAGCTATAGTTATTGGATTAGGTTTAACTTATCTATTGAATCCTTTCATCTTTCAAAAAGATTCCAGTATACCTCACTTGTCAACTTTTTCACTGTTATTATCCATTTTCCTTCTAATTAAGGAAAAAAACAAGATCCTAAACAGTATTGGAGGTGTACTCCTTTTCTTTCTTCTCATCCAAATAAATTATTCTCTTATTTTTAGCGAAAGAATATCAGTATCAGTTCTTGATTCATTTGTTGAGACGAATAAAAAAGAATCATTATCTATGGTCAGTCATTTATTTTTCATAATGTTACTACCAGCAATAATCGTAACAATAGCTTTATTTTACTTAATAATTAAGAAGACAAGAAACATTCATTATCACATATCATTTAAAGCATTACCTATATTTGTTTTTTTTACTACATTTTATCTTAGTGTTTCTGCTATAGATAAGCAATTATTATCAGACATTAAAGAGGATGATAAAACAGTTGGGCGATTTATAAGAGACAGATATCCCGCTGTCATTGGGGACTTTGCTTATTTGTATATTTCCAGAAATTCAAATGATAAGTATGCAGATATAAGTGAAATAAAGAAATTCAACGATTCAATAATAGGAAAGAAAAATAATGATATTGACACTATTATTTTTATAATTGGTGAATCATCATTATCAACTCATTATAGTGCATATGGATATGAGTTAAATACGACGCCAAACATGCATAATATATTTTCCTCTAACGGAGGATGTATAATTAATAACGCACATTCTAGCGCACCAATAACAAGAAACTCTATCTCTATGTCTCTTGCATTTCATACACCTGAAAGCGAAGAAAACTTATTTAAAAACAAATCAATAATAGAAATGGCTAAATCAAACGGCTATAAGACTTATTGGTTGGGTTCACAAGAGCTGGATGGGCTTCACTCATCCAAATACGGATTTATCGCAAAAAAATCCGATATAATAAAACTCACAAACTATAAAGATAACAATCTAAGCGCTCTATTACGTAACGTTCTTTCAGATAACGAAGAAAAAAGATTCATCGTAATTCATTTACATGGTAGCCATATGCCTTATAAGAATTACGATAATGATGATAAATTAGCACTACCTAATGCAGATAAGTATGACTTAACTATTCACTATACAGATAGAGTCATAAAGAATATATACGAGGTCATTAACAAAAAAAACATCAATTATTCACTGATATATACTTCCGATCATGGGGAAATAATTAATAAAGGCCATGGTTATCAAAAAGGTAGAGAGCAATATCTCGTGCCTTTCATGTACAAATCAAATAATCACCAATATAACTGTCAATTCATAGAGTCATTCAAAAATAAAGATGGCTATTTAAGCGGGTTAATGAATAAATATATATTATCAGAACTCATAGGCTACGATATTGAACCATCAATCGTTAACAAGGAAAAAAACAATGACAGGGTGTTAACAGCAGATGAATCTATTTTACCGTTTTCACAGATAGAATGAGATCAGATATAAGATTACGACCACTTATTTATTGTGGTCGTAAGTTATATTCTGTATTTCCTATTTTGACAATATCACTTGGTCCATTATTTGTGCCCCATTCTGCCATCTCAATGTCGAAGGTGGTATAAATTCAATTCTACCCCACCAATTCCCAGGCCATTGAGTAGAAAATACTCTTTGATTAACAGGTACTTCTAATGGCAACCATTGACCAGAAGTGGTTCTGATATATACCCAATGGATTTCAAGATGCATCGAGACGGCAAGGGAGCGAATCCCCGGGAGCATAGATAACTCTGTGACCGGGGTGAGTGAGTGCAGCCAACAAAGAAGCAATCCCGCTCAATACTCCATATAAACCAACCAGAAGCCTACGGATAAAAGACTTGGACACCATGCCATCTAACAGATTATTGAATTAAATATTAAACAATAACGTTGATATCAATATACATATAACATATGCTTCATATATATTTCATATATGGACTATTTTATGGGAATTGTGAAGATCTCTGATGAACTACACGAAGAAATCAGAAAAGCGAGTAGTGTGATGTTTCGTTCAATCAACTCCCAAGCTGAGTTCTGGATAAAAATGGGGATGCTCGCAGAATTAAATCCTAATTTGACGTTTAGTGAAATAATTCAGCAGCAATTCAAAAAAGAAAATACATTATTATCAGGAGTATATAGTGAATAATATTTATATAAAAACTCCCACCGAAATAGAGTTAATGAGGCAATCTGGCAAATTACTTGCACAAGTTTTTGGAATGCTTGATCAGTTTATTAAACCTGGAATTACTACAATGGATATTAACGATAAAGTTGAAGACGTTATCGTTAATGTTTTAGGAGCTCGTCCTGCAAGTAAAGGGCAATATGGCTATCAATATGTATTAAACACTTCAATAAATGAAGTTGTTTGTCATGGCATTCCTAATAGAAATTATAAAATTAAAAACAGCGATATCATTAACGTAGATATCACATTGGAAAAAAACGGTTTTATTGCCGACTCAAGTAAAATGTATCTGTTCCCAGGAGCGTCATTGCCAGCAAAAAATTTAGTAAAAACAACTTATGCTGCTATGTGGGAAGGCATCAAAGTGGTGAAACCAGGCGCACATTTAGGCGATATAGGCTATGCAATTCAGAATCACGCTGAACGAGCAGGTTATAGTGTTGTGCGCGAATATTGTGGTCACGGCATTGGACGCGAAATGCACGAAAGTCCACAAGTTTTACATTATGGTCATCGTGATTCGGGCTTAATTCTAAAAGAAGGTATGACTTTTACTATTGAACCTATGATTAATCAAGGTTCCGCAAAAATCAAAACGAAGAAAGATGGTTGGACAGTCGTGACACGAGATAAAAAACTATCTGCTCAATGGGAACATACCATTTTGGTTACAAACGACGGATATGAAGTGCTCACGATTAGAGATGAAGAGTTAGCCGTTTAACACGACTAACTACATTCAGCTCATAATTTAACTTGTGGGTGAGCCTTTATTGACCAGCGATACTCATTTCCGGCAGTAACACTGAACCACACTGGATATTACTACGAGTTTCAATATCATCCCCAATAGTGACCATATTAGCCCACATATCTTTCAAATTACCGGCAATAGTAATCTCACTGACAGGATACTGAATCTCACCATTTTCTACCCAAAAACCGGCGGCACCACGAGAATAATCGCCGGTTACTGCACTGACTCCCTGCCCCATCAGTTCAGTAACTACTAATCCTCTTCCCATTTGACGCAGTAAACCAGCAAAATCCTGCCCTTGTCCTGCAATACACCAGTTATGGATACCCCCAGCATGACCAGTACTTGCCATTTCCAGTTTACGGGCAGAATAACTTGTCAGAAGCCAGGTTTGTAATACACCATCCTTAATAATATCTCGATTACTGGTACACACACCTTCACTATCAAATGGAGAGGATGCTAGCCCCGCCAACAAGTGTGGCCGTTCTTCAATCGTCAACCATGATGGCAGAATTTGTTTACCCAGATGATCAAGCAGGAAAGAAGATTTACGGTAAATACTGCTGCCACTGATAGCACCAACCAAATGACCGAAAAGACCCGTTGCAACTTCGGCAGCGAATAACACAGGTGCTTTCATGGTCGGTAATTTACGGGGCGACAAACGAGATAACACACGACGAGCGCATTCCTGCCCAACCCATTCTGGCGATTTTAAATCTTCAAAACGGCGGCTGATGGTATATGCATAATCCCGTTCCATATCACCATCAACTTCAGCAATCACACAACTCGACATCGAATGACGGCTAGAGCAATAGCTTTGCAGCATACCGTGGCTGTTGCCAAACACCCGAATACCATAATGGCTGTTAAAACTTCCCCCTTCAGTATTGTTAATACGCTTATCTGCCTGTAATGCAGCTTGTTCTGCACGAGCAGCTAATTCAATTGCTTTATCAGCATCCAATTCTGTTGGGTGGAACAAATCAAGATTTGGCGCATCAAACGCCAGTAATGTTTTATCCGCCGGGCCAGCACATGGGTCTGGAGAGGTATAGCGAGCAATATCAATCGCAGCCTGGACGGTACGGTTAATGGCATCCGGGCTTAAGTCTGTTGATGATGCGCTACCTTTACGTTGCTGATGATATACCGTGATCCCTAGCGCCCCATCACTGTTGAATTCTACATTTTCTATTTCACCAAAGCGGGTACTGACACCAATACCCGTTGTTTTATTAACAGCCACTTCCGCAGCATCACAACCCGCTTTTGCCAGTTCTAATGCCTGTGAAACCGCATTTTCCAGTTGTTTGCGTTGTTCCGCAATTTGATCAATGATTTTCATTAATTACCCGTAATTTGATAAATAAAGGGAAAATCTGTCGAGAAAACAGAACCATCTTATCCACAAAGATAATGCCGAGTGGTAATCAGGGGTTTTTCCCAGTTACAATACACAATATTAGGATGTTAACACCCACCGGGCTACAGGTCATTCTCCAAAATCAACCTGTCTGATCCGGCCTTTTTAAAAGGAAAACCACCATGGCAAAGCAGCCTGAAGATTGGCTCAATGATTATCCTGCTGAAGAGGAAGAAGAAGAGATAATTTGGGTCAGTAAAAGCGAAATTAAACGTGATGCAGAAGCATTGAAAAAGCTAGGAGCAGAATTAGTTGATCTCGGTAAAAGCGCTCTTGAACGCATCCCGTTGGATGATGATCTGCTAGCGGCCATTGAACTTGCGCAGAAGATAAAAAGAGAGGGACGCCGTCGCCAGTTACAATTAATCGGTAAAATGCTACGTGCCCGAGATGTCGAGCCAATTACCACCGCACTTGATAAACTGAAAAATCGCCACAATCAGCAAACTGCTCTGTTCCATAAATTAGAAGAGCTGCGTGATAAACTGGTTAATGGCAACGATGAAGTTATTGATGAAGTTGTGGAACTCTTTCCACAAACCGATCGCCAACAGATGCGTACACTGATCCGAAATGCCAAAAAAGAAAAGGTGGCTAATAAGCCACCTAAATCTTATCGTCAGATTTTCCAGTATCTTAAAGATATGGCTGAATCGACCTAACGCTCATAAATATATTACCCAATGGATTTCAAGATGTATCGCGACGGCAAGGGAGCGAATCCCCGGGAGCATAGCGAACTATGTGACCGGGGTGAGTGAGTGCAGCCAACAAAGAGGCAACTTGAAAGATAACGGGTATACAAGGTTCTAATTCTGTGAGGGGACAATATTAAAACAAAGTTCCCCTTCCAGTTCTCCTTCCGCTTCTTCAAACAAGAGTACTAACGAGGCAAAATGGCGTCTTTTCTGCTGCGTAAAATGGATAAAATTGACCTCCACAGGTAAACCAATTCCTCCTGTCACAACATCCCACAAAGCATCCAGATTGTTACCAAACTCGTCTCCTAACTCAAATTGCTCAGAAAACTGCTGATAGAACATATTCAGATCAGGGATTCGGTCAAAATCAAACTCCACTTTATGCATAACGTTACTCCATCAGGGTAAAGCTTTTATAATGATCTAACGTCAGATAAATCAGACCGTCAGATGAATAAACCAATCTGTCACTCCCTCGGTGCCCACAACGATAGTTAACATCTGCCTCAAACCACTGACGCTTCGGTTTCATTGGTAACTTTTTCTCACGATTGGCAAATTTATCACCACCAATTGCCCGACCCGGCAAAACCTGACATAAGTTTCCCTGTTTTGCATTCCAGCCAAAGTCGCGGGCCTGCCTTTTGGTAATATATAGATCAGGCAATTTATTATTCTGCCGTAAGTAAGCTACCACATTATTCTGTTCAGTAAGCCTATCAATCCTTTGTATTGCCGAAGTACTGCTATCTGTTTCCGCAGTCTGTACCAGTGTTTCCTCAACACCTTGCGTACCAACACCTTTAGCAAAGGTGCCATAAGCCACAACTAGAACAGTCAGTAACACACCTGCTAACCAAGTCTTCTTCATGACTATCCTTAATGATGATCTATGTCAGATAAACAGCAAAAAAATCAGGCTGTTCCTCCAACGGTCAAGTTGTCCAGTTTCAAAGTAGGCTGACCAACACCAACGGGTACGCTCTGGCCTTCTTTGCCACAAACCCCAACACCTTTATCCAGATCAAGATCATTTCCTACCATAGAGATCTGCTGCATAGCCTCAATACCGGAACCGATTAGCGTTGCACCTTTCACTGGTTTGGTAATCTTGCCGTTCTCGATCAGATAAGCTTCGGATGTCGAGAACACGAATTTACCGGAAGTGATATCCACTTGACCACCACCAAAATTTGGTGCATACAAACCATTTTCTACACTACCTATAATTTCTTCCGGTGTAGAATTGCCCGCCAGCAAATAAGTGTTAGTCATACGAGGCATTGGCAGATGAGCATAAGATTCACGGCGACCATTACCCGTCGGCGCTACCCCCATCAGGCGGGCATTCATTTTGTCCTGCATGTAACCTTTGAGAATGCCATTCTCAATTAATACATTGTATTGCCCAGGAACACCTTCATCATCAATCGCCAATGATCCGCGACGACCTTTTATCGTGCCATCATCAACCACGGTACAAAGTTCAGAAGCGACTTTCTCACCCATCCGACCAGAGAATACGGAAGTACCACGGCGGTTAAAATCACCTTCCAGACCGTGACCAACCGCTTCATGCAGCAACACTCCCGGCCAACCAGCCCCCAGAACGACAGGCATAGTACCAGCAGGCGCAGCAACAGCCGAAAGGTTCACCAGCGCCATACGAACAGCCTCACGCGCAAATTGTTCTGCTCGATTCTGACCATCCATCATTTCCAGAAAATATTCATAACCATAACGGCCACCGCCACCGCCAGTACCGTGTTCACGTTTACCGTTATCTTCCACCAATACAGAAACAGATAAGCGTACCAGAGGACGAATATCAGCAGCCAGAGTACCATCAGTTGCCGCAACTAATACCTGTTCGTAGACCCCTGTCAGACTGGCATTCACTTCTTGTACTCTCGGATCTTCAGCACGAGCAACCTGATCTACACGCTGCAATAACGCGATCTTTTCTTCACGGGAAAAGCTTTGCAATGGATCAATTGCTGCATAAAGTGGAGAGTAAGCCACTTCTCCAAGGGTATGAACTTTACCATTCCCTTTTTCATGGACGATACTACGGGCAGCCTGCGCGCTTTGTTGCAACGCATTGAGAGTGATCTGATCTGCATAAGCAAAACCTGTTTTTTCACCACTGATTGCTCGAACACCAACGCCCTGATCAATATTATAGGAACCATCCTTAATAATACGATCTTCCAATATCCAAGACTCATGATAGCTGGACTGAAAATAGAGATCGGCATAATCCAGTCGGCGTTCAGCCAATTGACCCAATACTGAAAACAGATCTTGATGACTTAATTTATTTGCAGTCAGTAAATATTCACTGACAGAAGTTAAACTCATAATTGCTTACTCTTTAATTTGCGATATTCTTTTTAATCAGGGAAGTCAGTTGCGGTCGAAAGCGGTTATGTTTAACCACTTTCATCTGCTCACGCATAATCTTCAGGCTGTCAGCCCTGACATTCAGTTGTAGTGCACTGACTGCATCTGGGTTTTTCTTTATCACTTTCCCCCAGCCGTCTACTGCCATTGAGTGGCCCCATGTCTGGCGAGTCCCATGTACACCAACCTGAGCGGGTGCTAACAGAATACACTGGTTTTCAATAGCACGTGCCCGTAACAATGGCTCCCAATGTGCTTTTCCTGTTAAACGGGTAAATGCCGCCGGAACAGATATCAATTCAGCGCCTTGTTCACGTAGCGCCTGAAACAACCCTGGGAAACGCAGATCATAACATATGGTCATCCCAAGACGACCAACAGGTGTATCCACAACAGTAATATGTTCCCCGCGCTGGAAACTGGCCGACTCGTTATATGCTCCATGCTCATCATTAATATTGACATCAAACATATGGATTTTATCGTAACGTGCGCGGATCTCACCCTGATCATCAAATAACAAGCTGCTACTAGTAATCTGTTCAGGATTTTCACGACTGATAAGCGGCATAGAACCGATTAATAACCAGATACCATAACGGCGCGCAATATCACTGACGGCCTGCTGTAAAGGCCCTTCTCCCTGCGGTTCTGCATGCTCACGATAGCGGGCAGCATCAGCAAACAACAATGCATTTTCCGGGGTCATGACTAGTTTGATAGTATCCGGCAATTGCTTTATTTGTTGTTCAATTTGCGCCAAATTATGTTTGATATTCTCACCGCTGCATAACTGTAAGAGTGCAACATTGACGTTTCTCATGTTCCTCTGTTCTCCTTAAGCTGACGCAAAACTTCATCAATTTTCGGCTGATCAAAATTACCAGTAATCCGGTAACGAATAACCGATATCTTATTCCATAATGGCCCCAAAACCTTAGTCGCTGCAAATAGGGCAGCACCTGCCATTGGGTTAATCACAAAAGCTGTTGCTACACCGACAGTAGCCGAAATTTCTGGCGTGACAATAGCTTCTATATTGATCTGTTGGCGAACGAAATCAATCTCCCCTTGCGTTGTCACATCAGCAATCAACCCATCAACCCGTAAATTTTTGGTATTGAGTATCCCGTTTTTTATTGAAGCATCACCACGGATTGAGTCAAATTCAAAGTCCTGACTAAAAGTATCACTAAAATCGAGTTGTAATTTACGCAGCAGAGCATCAAAACTAACTAATCTGAGTAGTTGACCTGCACGCCCTCCTCCCAGTTTTTCAATTGCACCTTTGCCTAAATTACTTTTAAGATCACCATTCAGCGTTTGCAAATCGGGTTTCCAAGGTACATCTTGCCAGTTAAAATCAAAATGGAAGGTAAACGGTGAATTAACAATTGGCACAACCATACCAAGATAAGATGCCATCTCATCAAACCTCTCACCAGAGAATTGTCCCACAAGATGAGTATTATTCCCTACAGTACTTTCCTGCCAACGACCAGCCAAATTGAGTTTACTAACGCTGTTTTCCACCTTGCCATCTTTTAATACCAACGCATTGCCTTCTGGTATCAGGGCCCCTGACACTTTCCCTAGTTTCAATCCCATAATCCAGCACTCAGAACAGATGATATCTAATGACGGCCATCGGTTCAGCGAATAACGCTGAGTTGTATTTGTCTGAGATTGCTTAGGCAAATCTAATTCAGGTTGCTCAACGCTGTTCCACTGAGGATTATAGTAAAGATGGTTCAGATTCACCTGCCACGGGCCATTATTATGAATATTAAGCTTACCGTTAATATCCTGACCATTAGCACTGATCTGCATCCCCCAGGGCTGTTTTTCCACATCCAACGATAATTGATCCCAACGCTGTCCTCCCGCATCCAATGATGGGAATGATACCCGCAGGTACTGTGGCAACATTGACTCCCCTGAAAATGAAGAACCAGAAACCAGAGGAGTCATCAACCCCAACCACTCTTCACCATTAATTGAAGGAAAATTCAACTCCAATAGTGACTTCTCAGGTAAGTTAGGAACTTTGTCACTATTACTTTGTAAAATTCCTCGTAACAGTTGACTATTTTTCCCTGCCAAACGCCATTGAGTATTAAATACATACTGTTTACCCAAAATGCCTTTCACGTGCAGTTGATCCATATCACCATCAGCCAAAATATGCAGGGCTTTAAGTTTTCTCAGTTCATCTACTTTCAAGGCAGGTAACTGGCTGCCCACTTGTGACAAATCAGCGTCGATTTTCACATCATATTGAACCTTATCTTGATACGGTAAACTAATACCTACTTTACCTTTCCAGTCAACGGAACCAAACAGCTTTTTAGCAATCGCTGGTGGCAGGTTAGGTAACTTTTCGGTAGCCCAATCAGCATTCAAGCCAACATTCACCCGATAGTTTTTCGGTAAATTCTGGGTAGAAAAATCAACAGTAACAGGCTGCCCAAACCACCGCACTGATAATTTATCACTTTGTAAATTACCATTATTAAAACGGAACCGGCCACTGACATTTTTCATCTCACTGTCCAACGGCTTAATCAACAGATGATTATTCTTTAAAGTGACCTCACCACTGGCATCCACATTGCCACCATCAAGCGGAATATCCAGATGTAAATTACTAGTAACCTGACCACCAACCTGCAATGTATCAAGCGTTTTACCAACGGAATCTGCTAACGGGCTATGGGTAAAATATTCATGGATATCTTTACCATCCCCCAGAAGATCCGCGTCGATTAACAATTTCTTTTTACCGTAATCAGAAATTACCGCTGAAACATTGCCCACTTTTACTTTGCCAAGTGCCGTTTGCGGAGCAAGCATCCATAAACCGTTATTATGGAAATTAAGGTCAATATCCAAATCCTGCAATGCCGGCCAGTTTGGTTGATATTGGAAAGTGGCATGACGCAGTGGAGCAAAAATCTGAAACTGACCATCATTCTTTGTAAATGGAAAATCTTTTGGATTGCCCTGAAAAACGAAAGTTGCGTTTTCTATCTGCCCTTTAATAATTGAAGCCGTCAGATAGTCAGTCAGAGATGTTCCCATCAAAGACTCAGGAAAATATCGCCAAGCATCACCTGCATCATAAACCCGTATTCCCGCCAGAATACTTAGCGCCGGAGGCTGTTCTTTTGGTTGTTGATAACAAAAATCACCATTGAACCACAACGATTTTGCCTGTAAATCCAACCCCTGACTCCAAAGTTGTAAACCTCGTTTATCCTGCTGCCAAAACACTTCTCCATGACTTTGGGATATTTCAAACGGTGCCCGGAACATACCTTGATAATCAACTACGCTATCTTTCAACGTGAAACTCAGTTCTCCCTGCTGCAAACTCCCATTGAGAGAGCCAGAGAAATGATCAATGGAAGGCAATCCCTGCCCGCGCTGCCAACCGACATCTTGCCACTGAACACTGATGCGCGAGTTATCTGCAAGTTCCGGTGTAATATCAAGAGCAAAATGATTTACCAACCCCTGTGGCTGGCGATGTTCCCAATCCCTGACAAGGTCAGGGGTCAAAAAAGAAAAAGTGGGTAAAATGCTATTCAACCGCTCAAGTTGAATATTTTCTGCCCGGATACGCCAGTGATCTTTGCTATCATACTTCTTAGCTTCCGGTATATAGAGCACTGATGTCTTTCCTGACGGCCATTGCTGGCCGTCAGTGACCAGGTTTGCCAACTCAGGCACATCAAACAACCAACCATTGCCCTGACGGCGCATCCGTAACACCAAATCACTGACAGAAAGATTGTGGAGTTTGTCAGCAACTTTCCAGTTAGCTTCTCCCCGGTGTAATTGCAGTTGGCCGCCATCAATTCGCCCATCTTTAAGCATAATCCAGCTAGACAAGCTAAATTCAGCATCTTTCAACCCGGTATTATCCTGTAACCAATGACTCAGCCATGGGTGAATATCAACATTATCTGCCTGTAAATAAATAGTACCGTTATCCAATACGCCATGAGTATCATGCAAATCAAATTTAACTTGTACATTCCCATGCTGATTATTGATAGAAGAGAGACTTATTTCCCCCTGCGCACGATGACGGTTATCTTTATTCAGCCAAGTTAATCGTGGTAACAACAGATCAGCCTGCTCACCAGAGGGAGTCAAAAAAGTCAGGCGGCTATCTTGCAGATTAAAATGGTCAAACTGTTCGAGAAACAGATCAGAAAACGAATCTGGTTGAGAAAATATATTACCACTTTGATCATCAAACAGCGGTTGATGGTAATTCACTTGCAACTGATAAAAAGTAAGATCGCGGAAACTCCACCGCATTTTTAACAAAGATAACCAGATATCCAATGCAACTGTGATTTTTTTAGCTTTCACATCTGCACTTGCAGTTTTCACACTAATATCACGTAGTTCAAGAACGGGACCGAAAGATTCCCATTCTCCCGCAATATATCCAACATCAACAGGTACACCGATAATTGACTCAACTTTAGCGAGCAATTGCGGACGATAGCTATTAATATGTGGCAATAGAAAACGCAATCCACTGACAAGCAAAGCCACAATGATAATGACTATTGCGGCTGTCGCTAATAATACTCCCGGCAGTCGCCTCACACGCATCTCCTTGGTTGCCAGTGCTGTTATGTCAGCAAACCAGATGGTTATTACATCATAACTACGTCAAACTGTTCCTGACTGTAGAGCTGTTCTGTCTGAACTTTTACCTGTTTACCGACAAAAATTTCCACTTCTGCCAGTGCATGAGATTCTTCCCCTTTCAGCGCTTCGACCACAGCTGGCGATGCATAAATAAGGAAGCGATCTGCATCAACTACCCGGTGAACACGCACAATTTCACGCATAATCTCATAACAGACCGTTTCAACAGATTTCACCGTTCCCCTTCCATTACAAGTAGGGCAATCGTCACAGAGTATATGCTCTATGCTCTCACGGGTTCGCTTACGCGTCATTTCTACTAATCCGAGCTGTGAAAAACCATTAATCGTTGTTTTAACGCGATCTTTACTCAGCGCCTGTTCAAGAGAAGCTAATACTCGCCGACGGTGGTCTTCGCTGTTCATATCAATGAAATCAATAATGATAATACCACCCAGATTACGCAATCTTAATTGTCTGGCAATCGCCTGCGTCGCTTCGATATTAGTATTAAAGATAGTTTCTTCCAGATTACGATGTCCGACAAATGCTCCAGTATTAATATCAATTGTGGTCATCGCTTCTGTTTGGTCAATAATCAGATAACCACCTGACTTCAATTCAACTTTACGGTCAAGTGCCCGCTGGATCTCATTTTCTACATCAAACAGATCGAAAATAGGTTGATTACCGTTATAAAGTTCCAGCTTGGCGGTCATTTTAGGAATATATTCACTAATAAATTCTTGTAACTGATTAAACGTTAAACGAGAATCTACACGAATACGATCAAGAGCCGCCCCAGCGAAATCACGTAGAATACGATGAGCCAGAGCCAGTTCACCGTAAAGTTTATTTTTGGTGACATTGCGCTTTTTACGCTCTATTACCTTACTCCACAGTCGTTTCAGGAAAGCCGCATCCTGAGTTAACTCATCGTCACCAACCCCTTCAGCAGCAGTTCTAATAATGAAACCACCATGCTCATCACAATAGTCAGCCACAATATTTTTCAGGCGATTACGCTCTGCTTCACTTTCAATACGTTGTGAAACCCCCACATGAGAAGCACCGGGCATAAATACAAGATAGCGGGAAGGCAATGTAATATCCGTAGTTAGCCTAGCTCCTTTGGTGCCAAGCGGATCTTTCACTACCTGAACCATTAAGTCCTGCCCCTGACGAACCAGCTCAGCAATATCTCGGACATGAAAGTTCTTTTGTTCCTCACCAGCAATGCATTCCGTGTGAGGCATAATATCCGAGGCATGCAGAAAGGCGGCTTTTTCCAACCCAATATCCACAAAAGCCGCTTGCATTCCAGGTAACACCCGGCTTACACGACCTTTGTAAATATTGCCAACAATTCCTCTTTTGGCTTCTCTTTCAACATGGATTTCCTGCAAGATCCCACCATCAATGTAGGCAACGCGCGTTTCAGACGGTGTTATATTGACCAATAGCTCTGCTGTCATGTGTTCCTCTTTCCATCAACTAACGCAAAAAACTTTGTGATTAATTCATGCGTTTCCACCAATGGCAAACCAACTACTGCGTGATAACTACCGTTTAACGTTTTGACAAAGCAACCCGCTTTTCCTTGAATACCATAAGCCCCCGCTTTGTCCATTGGCTCACCAGATGCTACATAATCCAAAATTTCCTGCGTAGATAATTGGCGAAAAGTCACATCCGTAACAACTATATCACTTAAAGTACGCTGACTATCTGATAAAGCAATAGCTGTAATTACCTGATGGCACTGACCGGAAAGTGTACTAAGCATTTCAATGGCATGTTGTTCACTGCGCGGTTTTTCCAGAATTTTATCATTCAATACAACAATCGTATCCGCTCCCAACACCAGAAAATTCTCAGGAGCAATAGCAACCCCCGCCAGAGATTTATCTCTTGCTAATCGGTTGACATATTGACACGGAGTTTCACCCTCTTGCCATTGCTCCTCTATTTGAGGAGAAAGAATTTCAAATTTAAAGTCCAATAATTCAACCAGCTCACGCCGTCTTGGTGAGCCAGAAGCCAAATAGAGGGTTTTCATGATGATATTATCCTTTACTACCTATACCCGTTATCTTTCAAGTTGCCTCCTGGTTGGCTGCACTCACCCCGGTCACAGAGTTCTCTATGCTCCCGGGGATTCGCTCCCTTGCCGTCGCGATCCATATTGAAATCCATTGGGTATATACCATTAGGCTATTTCATTTACTCTTCTTTATAATAAAGAGTCAGCTTAAACAGAACTCAGACAAAAGTATTAACTTTTGAACGCACTTAATATAGCCCAAAGGCGAGCAAAGCGAGTCATCCTCACGTACTATATCTATACGTACTATATCTATATGTATCCATAAGTTATATGCGCCGCCCGTATCCACGATTTATTAGAAAGAACGACCGATATCAATAATGTTTACTGGAATAAGCATTTCGTCAAAGCATTAAAAACTACAGTTCAATCATTAACGCACATTAAATTGACGACGAATTTTCCGCATTAACAGGAATAACCACGGCCAAAGGATACCATTGACCAAACTGTTCCAGAATATTTCTGAATGAAAAGCAACATTTGATAACAAAAATTCTGCCCAAAAAACACTAAGGTCCATCAGCACCGATAAAACAACGACTACCAAAGCCTGCTGCCAAAGTGCCATATTGCGGAACAATTGAAACTTAAATGACACCAAATAACTAACAAGACTGTAAGCCAAAGCGTTAACACCCAATGTTGCTCCCTGAATCAGGTCTATAATAATCCCCAGAACAAAACCGGTACCAACACTGACTCTGTGGGGTAATGCCATCCCCCAATAAATGAGCAATAGTGCTGACCAGGTAGGCCGATACATATAAATCTGCTCCGGCCAAGGCATAATTTGCAGCACCATTGCAATCAAGAAAGATAACCAAATGATCCAACGCCCATGACTTCGGTATTGATTCATTAATGATTTCTCACGCTTATAAATTTAGCAGACGTCACTGTCAGCTCAGAATTTTTCACTGTTTCTGTCGTCTTGGTTATTTCATCAGAAACAGAAGAGGGTGCTGGTGGCCCCATTTCATTTGCATGTGGCAATACTTGAGGCATCATTTGCATTAAACGCTCATTGGCTACCCGATAAACATCTGATGGAGGTAATGGCTCGGATGGGTTATTGTCCGCCCCCCACAATAACAGTAAATAACGCAAACGCTGTAACTCTGCCGTTGGCCGAGCTTTAATCACAGTATAGGCCCGTTGATTATCGACTTTAACTGACGAAACTACAGCTACCGGATACCCTTCAGGAAAGCGGCCACCTAATCCAGAAGTGACTAATACATCCCCAACCCGAATATCTGTATTGCTTGGCAATAACTCAAATTGCAAATCATCAGCACAACCCGCACCAGCAACAATAGCCCGAATATCATTACGCAAGACCTGTATTGGCAGAGCATGAGTCGTATCACAAATCAGCAATACCCGGCTGGTAAACTGGCTGACAGCAACAACCTGACCAACAATGCCTTTATCACTGATAACCGGTTGCCCTTCATAAACGCCTTCTCTTGATCCCTTATCAATTACCACCTGATCACTATAAGGATTAGCCTTACCGGAGATCACCTGAGTCACCATCATATGCTCATCCTGACGCAACGGTGATCCCAATAACTCACGTAGGCGGGAATTTTCCTGTTTAAGTTGTCCTAATAACAGCATATCACTGTTTTTCATCAATAATTCTTGGCGTAAGGCGCGATTTTCCAATTGAAGTTGTTCACGGGAGGCAAGCGTTTCTGACACACCATCAAGTACTCGACGCGGACCATTAGCAAGAAAATAAAATGGGCTGACTGCTGTATCCATATAACTGCGTATTTTACTGAGAGCATCAAGGCGGCTATCCGCCACGACCAGAGTAATGGCAACAATAACAGCAAAAAAAAGTCGTAATTGCAGAGAAGGCCCTCTGCTAAAAATTGGCTTCATAAGCTGTGCTATTCCAAACTGTACTGTTTCATAAGCAATGGAATCCAGACAACAATAGCGAGGAGGTCTGAATCTACCTGTCATCCCTCCCCCACTTGCAAGTTAACACTCACTCCTCGCTGAAGAGCTCACCACCATGCATATCAATCATTTCAAGTGCTTTTCCACCGCCACGGGCAACACATGTCAATGGATCTTCCGCAACAATGACAGGAATACCAGTTTCCTCTATCAATAAACGATCAAGATTACGCAGTAGCGCACCACCACCGGTCAGAATCATGCCTCGTTCTGAAATATCGGAAGCCAATTCTGGTGGGCACTGTTCAAGGGCAACCATGACAGCACTAACGATACCTGTTAATGGCTCTTGCAGAGCTTCAAGAATTTCGTTGGAATTAAGGGTAAAACCACGAGGTACGCCTTCAGCCAAATTACGACCACGAACTTCGATCTCTAACATTTCATCGCCGGGATAGGCTGAACCAATAGTGTGTTTAATACGCTCAGCCGTCGCTTCACCAATCAACGCACCATAATTACGGCGGACATAATTGATAATCGCCTCATCGAAACGATCACCACCGATGCGTACAGATGATGAATAAACAACCCCATTCAGAGAAATAACCGCCACTTCCGTGGTACCGCCTCCAATATCCACAACCATTGAACCTGTCGCTTCAGAAACAGGTAAACCAGCGCCGATAGCCGCAGACATGGGTTCTTCAATCAAAAATACTTCGCGGGCTCCAGCACTGAGTGCAGATTCACGAATTGCCCGACGTTCAACCTGCGTTGCACCAACTGGCACACAAACCAGCACCCGTGGGCTTGGGCGCATAAAACTGTTGCTATGAACTTGTTTAATAAAGTGTTGCAGCATTTTCTCTGTAACATAAAAATCAGCAATCACACCATCTTTCATCGGACGAATTGCAGCGATATTGCCTGGGGTGCGGCCCAGCATTTGTTTTGCTTCTTGCCCAACGGCTGCTACACTTTTCGATGAACCTGCACGATCCTGACGGATTGCCACTACAGAAGGTTCATTCAATACAATACCCTGACCTTTGACATAAATAAGGGTATTGGCGGTACCCAAGTCAATAGACAAGTCGTTGGAAAACATGCCACGAAATTTTTTAAACATAGCGAAAGGATAATCCTGCAAGCTGGGGACGGAATGAAACCCGTCTACTCTACCAACCACATGAAGCAGCGACAAGGCGCATTAGCACCTGCTTCAATAAAAAAGTGGCTACGTTATTCATATCAACAACGCAATATTCTACGTTACTTTTCTTAAACAGAGCAGAAAAAAACTGCATAAAAATGGGTTAATTTTGCCAATTGTTCCATAACGAAATGTAGAAACTACCCGATTTTGCATAATTCAACATTATGGATAGTGCCATCGTTACTGTGATAGTCGAGCAACATATCTCTATTCTAACCCGTCGTTGTTCCTGTAAACTCACTAAAATCCACGTTTTTACTTATTATTCCCGATAATCACTGCAACTATCAGTCTGTGTAACGAACCAGCTAATCATGTAATAAATTCCACGTAAAATACAATACTTCCTGCTACAATATAATAAAAGACAGAATTTTCTGAAATAGCTCGCAATATACTGAAACAACATAGAAAAAACGCGAACAAATTCCGTTTTACAATCCATCAAAACTTTATTTTTTCTTATATTTCTTATGTAAACCGCCAATTTTTATCTATTATTATTTAATAAGAAAATCACTTACCAGAGAGCAGAACAATAATGAAATCCCTGCTACTTGAGCAACAACAGAATCAATTATCAGCTTCTATACAGGAAGTTAGCTCCTCCCTTCTGCCTGTGGGAGAGGTTACCGTTGATATCCACTGGTCAACCTTGAATTATAAAGATGCATTAGCAATCACAGGTAAAGGAAAAATTATCCGCCAGTTCCCGATGATACCGGGTATTGATTTTTCAGGAATTGTGCATAGTACTGAAGATCCCCGTTTTCACATTGGTCAGCATGTGCTGCTAACTGGCTGGGGTGTAGGCGAAAATCACTGGGGTGGCCTGGCAGAACAAGCCCGGGTTTCAGGAGAATGGCTGACGCCTTTACCAGCCGGTTTGGATAGCAGACAGGCAATGATCATTGGTACTGCCGGCTTTACTGCAATGCTATGTGTTATAGCCTTGGAAGAAGGCGAAGTCGCACCAGAAAATGGTGATGTCATTGTGACTGGCGCCAGCGGCGGTGTAGGGAGTACTGCGGTAGCACTACTTTCACAACTTGGCTATTCCGTTGTTGCTGTCAGCGGCAGGCAGGAAAATCACGAATACCTGTTCTCCCTTGGCGCAAAAAAAGTTCTACCTCGCAATGAATTTAATCGTCCCCCTCGCCCACTAGAAAAACAGCTTTGGGCTGGAGCCATTGATACAGTGGGCGATAATGTACTGGCAACAATACTGGCTCAAACTCACTACAGTGGTACCGTTGCAGCTTGTGGGCTCGCTGGTGGAGTCAATTTGCCAACAACAGTTATGCCATTTATTTTACGGAATATACGTCTGCAAGGAGTAGATTCTGTCACTGTTCCATCAATAAAGCGGCCTGCTGTATGGCAACGCCTGCAAAAACTGTTGCCCGCCTCTTTTTATCAACAGGCAACCACTGAGATAACACTGGATCAAACCATAGAATACGCGAATAAATTAATAGCTAACCAAGTAACAGGACGGACGTTAGTCAAGGTTCGTTGAGAATTGTGACTAGCCTCGAAAGTACAGCTGTTTTATTCTTGACATTTTCTCTGATAAGACCAGTATTTAGCTGCTAAATGCCACGATATTGTTATAATGTCGCGCTTTACCGCAGAAACAAGCTTAGTGACGGTTATAAAAAGATGACAAATCGTTAACAGCGGATTATGTTGAGGCGATTGTTGACAAATTGCCGGAGATACCAGCACAATGGCAGACAAGTTTCACATTTTACTCCTTAATGGCCCTAACCTAAATATGTTGGGAACCCGGGAGCCAGATATCTACGGCAGCTTAACGCTTGATGATATCGTCAGCAAATTGTCTGAAAAAGCCCATAAATTGGGGATTAAATTCAGTCATCTGCAATCCAACGCAGAATTTGAGCTGATAAACAGAATTCATTCTGCACAGGGTAATACTGATTTTATCTTAATTAACCCAGCTGCATTCACGCATACCAGCGTGGCACTACGTGATGCATTGTTGACGGTAAAGATCCCATTTATTGAGATCCACCTCTCCAATGTTCACGCTCGCGAGCCATTCCGTCATCACTCATACCTTTCAGATCTTGCCGTTGGTGTAATCTGCGGTTTAGGAGTCGATGGCTATAGCTTTGCATTACAGGCAGCGGTAAACCGCTTGTCAAAACTCAACTAAATAAAACAGAAGAGTACGGAATCACACTCATGGATATTCGTAAAATAAAAAAACTGATCGAGCTGGTTGAAGAATCTGGCATTTCTGAACTGGAAATCTCTGAAGGAGAAGAGTCAGTGCGCATCAGCCGCGCATTAGCACCCCAGAGTTTTCAGGTAGCTCAACAATATATTCCCGTTCAAACACAACAACCTGCGCTGGCTAACGCTGTTGCACCTTCTCAAGCTCTGCCGGAAACGATCAGCGAAAGATCAGCTGAAATTAGTGGTCACATTGTTCGTTCTCCAATGGTGGGTACTTTCTACCGTACACCTAGCCCAGATGCGAAACCATTTATCGAAGTCGGACAACGTATCAATGTGGGTGATACCCTGTGTATCGTTGAAGCAATGAAAATGATGAACCAGATCGAAGCCGACAAATCAGGTGTGGTTAAAGCGATTCTTGTGGAAAGCGGTCAACCCGTTGAATTTGACGAGCCATTGGTCGTCATCGAATAACGAGGCGTTCCCATGCTTGATAAAATTGTAATTGCTAACCGTGGTGAAATCGCACTGCGTATCCTGCGAGCTTGTAAAGAGTTGGGGATCAAAACCGTTGCGGTACATTCATCTGCGGATCGTGACTTAAAACACGTACTATTGGCAGACGAAACTATCTGTATTGGCCCAGCAGCTTCTGCAAAAAGCTATCTGAATATCCCGGCGATTATTTCGGCAGCAGAAATCACGGGTGCAGTAGCCATTCACCCTGGTTACGGTTTCCTGTCTGAAAACGCAGACTTTGCGGAACAAGTTGAACGTTCTGGCTTTATTTTTATTGGCCCGAAAGCAGAAACGATCCGCCTGATGGGTGATAAAGTTTCCGCTATCAATGCGATGAAAAAAGCCGGCGTTCCTTGTGTACCTGGTTCTGATGGCCCACTGTCTGATGACACAGAGAAAAATAAAGCCATTGCTAAACGCATCGGTTATCCCGTAATCATCAAAGCATCCGGTGGCGGAGGCGGTCGCGGTATGCGCGTCGTCCGCAGAGATCAAGATCTGGAACAATCAATTAATATGACCCGTGCGGAAGCAAAAGCTGCTTTCAATAACGATATGGTTTACATGGAAAAATTCCTTGAAAACCCACGTCATATTGAGATCCAAGTATTGGCTGACGGTCAGGGTCAGGCAATTTATTTGGCTGAACGTGATTGCTCTATGCAACGCCGTCACCAAAAAGTTGTTGAAGAAGCCCCTGCACCGGGTATCACGCCAGAAATGCGTCGCAACATTGGTGAGCGCTGTTCCAACGCATGTATCGAAATTGGCTATCGTGGTGCAGGTACTTTCGAGTTCTTGTATGAAAACGGTGAATTTTATTTCATTGAAATGAATACTCGTATTCAGGTTGAACACCCAGTGACAGAAATGATTACTGGTGTTGACCTGATTAAAGAGCAGTTGCGGATTGCCGCAGGAATGCCGCTTTCAATTAAGCAGAAAGATGTTATCGTTCGTGGTCACGCTATTGAATGCCGTATTAACGCTGAAGATGCGAACACTTTCCTACCAAGCCCAGGTAAAATCACCCGCTTCCACTCACCCGGTGGATTTGGTGTGCGTTGGGAATCGCATATTTATGCCGGCTACACCGTGCCACCTTACTATGATTCAATGATTGGTAAGCTGATTACTTACGGTGAAAATCGCGATAACGCCATTGCTCGTATGAAAAACGCATTGGCAGAACTGATTATCGATGGTATTAAGACAAATATCGAGCTTCAGCAAGCGATTATGAATGATGAAAACTTTCAGAATGGTGGCACTAATATCCACTATCTGGAGAAAAAACTGGGATTACAGGAAACTTAAAACCGGTTTAGATAACATCTATACCCAATAGATTTCAAGATGCATCGCGACGGCAAGGGAGCGAATCCCCGAGAGCATAGATAACTATGTGACCGGGGTGAGTGAGTGCAGCCAACAAAGAGGCAACTTGAAAGATAACAGGTATATATATTTTTAAGGGGCGTTTAAACGCTCCTTTTTTATAGAGTCATCGTTATTTTATTTATCACCCATTTAAGCAGACAAATACTGGTGAACAATTTCACGGCCTATTTCAATTGAAGCCGTTGCTGCCGGTGAAGGCGCATTGCAAACGTGTAGTGAGCGCTTACCAGCAACGATATGAAAATCATCAACCAACTTGCCATCGGCAGTCAATGCTTGGGCACGTACACCAGAGGGGCCAGGAACAATATCCTCGACATTGAGTTCAGGTATCAAGCAACGGGCATTGGCAACAAACCGCTTTTTACATAATGAACGGTACGTCTCCGCCATTCCTTCACCAAAATAAGTTCGAGCGATTTTCCAAAAACCACGGTAACTCAATATCTCACTAAGATCTTTCAGATTAATATGGGTTTTCTTATAGCCTTCGCGCTTAAATGCCAGTACCGCATTCGGACCAATATCACGTTTACCATTATACATGCGGGTAAAATGTACACCAAGGAAAGGGAAATCGGGATTCGGTACTGGGTAGATTAAATGGTTAACCAAGTCGTTTTTTTCACTATTTAACACATAATATTCACCACGAAAGGGAATGATTTTCATACCGATATCATAACCTGCCAAACAGGCGATACGATCGCTATGCAACCCGGCGCAATTAATCAACCATTTTGCCTGATAACTATTTTGTGGCGTGATAACGTCTACTTTGTCACTGCGTTCTTTAATATCTGTAACCATTTGACCATAAATCAAAGTCGCACTACGCCGCTGGATGATCTCTGCCATTTTATTTGCAACTTCTTTATAGTTCACAATACCAGCATCGGGAACAAGTAACGCTTCTAACCCATTAACATGCGGCTCACGCTCATTAAGTTGCAAACAGTTTAGTCGGCTAATTTCCAAACCATTTTGCAATCCACGCTGATAGAGACTTTCTAGCAATGGTAATTCTTTCGGCTGTGTGGCAACAATCACCTTACCACAGCGATCATGGTACAACCCATGCTCGCGACAAAAGGAAAACATGGTTTTATTACCACGCGTCGCCAGACGAGCCTTCAGGCTGCCAGGTTTATAATAAATACCTGAATGCACCACATTGCTATTATGACCGCTCTGATGCCTAGCTGGCGTGTTTTCTTTATCTAACATCAATATCTTGATGTTCGGCTGAGCCTCCTGCAACGCGTTAGCAACGCCAAGCCCGACAATACCAATACCAATACCAACAATAATATAATCATACATACTCTATTCCTTATTATTGACTCAACTACTGTTCAACCTATTCTTCTAAATTTTTTCAATGAGTAAAGTTTGATATTCCTGATATTAGTCAGGCCAATTTCCGTAGAATAGTAGATTCTTCCAATAGGAATAGTCACTATCGATAAAAATATTTTACCAATATTTTTAATTTTCCCCACTATAGCAAACATAGTGACAAATATTAGACACATTACTGCCAACAATAATTTAATTTCATATTGCGTTTCACGGTATTAATTTTTCAGCAAAACTAAAATTATTTACTTCATCATCATATTTTGCCTGAATAAATCCATATCTTGCCGTACAATCCTTCCTTTCCCATCTTGTTTATTTAATTACCGGAAGAACGAATGGACAAACGATTTGTTCAATCCCATAAAGAAGCACGCTGGGCTGTATTCCTGACGCTCGCCTATCTTATTGGCTGGCTGCTGACAGCCTATTTGCCCAATGATACTCCTGGTGTCACTGGCTTACCGCGCTGGTTTGAAATGGCATGTTTGTTACTGCCTGTAACATTTATCATCCTCTGCTGGTTGATGGTTGAATTTATTTTCAAAGAAGTCCCATTGGAGGATGAGAATGCAAAGTGAAGTTATCTTACCTCTGCTAGGCTACCTTGCTTTGGTATTTCTTTTATCAATTTACGCTTATAGACGCCGCCAGCAAGGTTCTTTCTTGACTGAATATTTCCTTGGTAATCGCTCAATGGGTGGTTTTGTACTGGCAATGACCATTACCGCGACCTATATCAGTGCCAGCTCATTCATTGGCGGGCCAGGAGCAGCCTATAAATATGGCCTTGGATGGGTATTACTGTCTCTGATTCAGTTGCCAGCAATATGGCTGTCCCTTGGCGTACTGGGTAAAAAATTTGCCATTCTCGCCCGGCGCTATAATGCTGTCACTCTCAATGACATGCTGTATGCCCGCTATGGCAGTCGTTTTCTGGTTTGGTTTGCCAGTTTAAGCCTTTTAGTGGCTTTTATCGGAGCAATGACAGTTCAGTTTATTGGCGGCGCACGCCTGCTAGAGACCGCCGCAGGTATCCCTTATGGCACTGGATTAATGATTTTTGGTATCTCTATCGCTCTCTATACCGCATTTGGTGGTTTTAGAGCAGGAGTCCTCAATGATGCCCTGCAAGGGCTGGTCATGCTGCTAGGCACAGTTCTGCTGCTAGTAGCTGTTATCTATAAAGCAGGTGGTTTGCCGGAAGCGATTGCCACATTACGAGCTATTAATCCTGAATTAGTTTCCCCACAAGGAGCAGACCATATCCTCAACGGGCCTTTCATGGCATCTTTTTGGATACTCGTCTGTTTTGGCGTCATCGGGCTACCTCATACCGCAGTTCGTTGCATCTCCTACCGCGATAGCAAAGCCGTCCATCATGGGATTATCATCGGTACCATCGTCATGACCATCCTCATATTTGGTATGCACTTGGCAGGCGCTCTTGGCCGGGCAATTATTCCGGATCTGACCATTCCCGATCAAGTGATCCCAACCCTGATGATCACCGTGTTGCCACCATTCGCCGCCGGAATTTTTCTGGCCGCACCGATGGCGGCAATTATGTCAACGATCAATGCACAATTACTGCAATCTTCTGCCACGATCGTAAAAGATCTCTATCTAAACCTGTTTCCACAACAAATCGCTCAAGAAAAGAAATTGGCCCGGATTTCCAATGGTTCTACCTTAGTTCTTGGCTTGTTGCTACTTTTAGCTGCCTGGCGTCCACCAGAAATGATCATCTGGCTGAATTTACTGGCTTTCGGGGGCTTACAAGCCGTATTCCTCTGGCCATTAGTGCTGGGACTATACTGGGAAAAAGCTAATGCATATGGCGCAGTCAGCTCAATGATCACAGGGGCCGCAAGTTACACCCTGCTCGCCAGTTTCAATATTCAGCTATTAAACTTTCATCCGATCGTACCATCACTGCTACTCAGCCTGCTGGCTTTTGGGATTGGTAATACCATCGGCCACCAGTTGTCACAACGAGTGATCAAGCTTCATTAAGCTGGTCGTTTTAACTTATTTTTAAGAAAGAGAATTTTTATGCCTTGGATACAACTTCGATTAAATACCACAGGACAGCTAGCTGAATCCCTGGGGGATAATCTGATGGAAAGTGGAGCAGTATCAGTCACTTTTCAGGACAGCCATGATAACCCTGTATTCGAGCCTCTACCAGGTGAAACCCGTTTGTGGGGAGATACAGACGTCATCGGGCTTTATGATGCTGAAACCGATATGAAAGCAGTTATCCGCCAACTTGAACAAGTTCCCCAGCTGGGTAAAGGATTTATTCATAAAATTGAGCAACTGGAAGATAAAGACTGGGAACGCGAATGGATGGATAACTTCCACCCAATGCGTTTTGGTGACCGTCTATGGATCTGTCCAAGCTGGCGTGACATTCCTGATCCTAAGGCTGTCAATGTCATGCTAGACCCTGGGCTGGCTTTTGGTACAGGTACCCATCCAACGACATCATTATGTCTTCAATGGCTGGATAGCCTTAATCTCGAGGGTAAAACCATCATTGATTTTGGTTGCGGCTCCGGCATATTGGCAATTGCTGCATTAAAACTCGGTGCAGCGCACGCTATTGGCATAGATATCGATCCACAAGCCATTCAAGCCAGCCGAGATAACGCAGAGCGTAACGGCGTTCTGGAGCGTTTAACGCTGTATCTGGCGAAAGATCAACCAAACAATCTTGAATCTGACGTAGTAATTGCTAATATTCTGGCAGGCCCCTTACGTGAGCTTGCCCCTGTAATTGGTACATTACCAAAATCGGGGGGTCTGTTAGGGTTATCTGGTGTGTTAGCAAGTCAGGCAGAAAGTGTTATTCAAGCCTATACTGATAAATTCATGATAGATCCTGTTGCGGAACAAGAAGAGTGGTGTCGGATATCTGGGGTAAAAATAGTAACAAATTAAGATTATTTTATTTTGTTATGATAAGTAAGAGTAACTTTTGATCACTTACTGGTGGTAATCCGTGCTATCAGAAAACTTACTGATAGAAAAATCCTAAGTGATAAACTTTACCAATAACATATAACACCATGTTATTTATGAATAATTATATTTACTCCAGAATAAAAGCTGGAAAAAAGTTGTAACAAATGTCGATTTGCTCAAAGTTTGGCCTTTCATATTTTGCGAAAAATGCGTAATATACGCGCCCTTGCAGTCACAGTATGGCCACTCTTTTTTCGTCTATGCGTATCGGACAATACCAGCTGAAAAACTGTCTTATTGCGGCCCCAATGGCTGGCATCACTGATCGTCCATTTCGGTCACTATGCTATGCAATGGGTGCGGGAATGACAGTATCGGAAATGCTTTCTTCCAATCCACAAGTTTGGAAGACAGACAAATCCCGGCTACGTATGGTTCATAGTGACGAACCGGGAATTCGTTCCGTGCAAATTGCCGGTAATGATCCAGATGAGATGGCAGCGGCAGCGAAAATTAACGTCGCTAATGGTGCTCAAATCATTGATATCAACATGGGGTGCCCAGCCAAGAAAGTGAATCGTAAGTTGGCAGGTTCAGCTTTACTACGTTACCCGGAACTGGTCGAAAAGATCCTTTCCGCTGTTGTAAACGCAGTAGATGTTCCTGTTACGCTGAAAATTCGCACTGGATGGTCGCCAGAAGAACGAAACTGTGTAAAAATTGCCCAATTGGCCGAGCATTGTGGTATTCAGGCTCTAACGATTCACGGCAGGACTCGTACCTGTCTGTTTAACGGAAAAGCAGAGTATGACAATATTCGGACAGTTAAGCAGACTGTTGCCATCCCGGTTATTGCCAATGGTGACATTACTGACCCGCTTAAGGCCAGAGCAGTGCTTGAATACACCGGGGCTGATGCCCTGATGATAGGCCGCGCTGCTCAGGGAAGACCCTGGATCTTCCGGGAAATCCAGCACTATCTGGAAACAGGGGAACTGCTGCCACCGATGCCAATTGGCGAAGTGCAGCGTTTAATGAACGAGCATGTACGGGAATTGCACGACTTTTATGGTCCAAGCAAGGGAGCCCGTATCGCACGTAAGCATGTATCTTGGTATCTCCGGGAACATGCTCCTGATGACCAGTTCCGGCGCACATTTAACACCATAGAGGATGCCAGCGAACAGCTGGAGGTGTTGAAGGCATATTTCGAAAATTTTGCGTAATATAAAGAAAAGAGCTGACAGAACTATGTTCGAACAACGCGTAAATTCTGACGTACTAACCGTTGCTACTGTAAATTCACAAGATCAGGTAACTCAAAAACCTTTGCGTGACTCAGTTAAACAAGCACTGAAGAACTATTTTGCTCAACTGAATGGTCAAGATGTTAATGACCTGTATGAGTTGGTACTGGCTGAAGTGGAACAACCATTGTTGGACATGGTGATGCAATATACCCGTGGCAACCAAACACGTGCTGCTCTGATGATGGGCATCAACCGTGGTACACTGCGTAAGAAATTGAAAAAATACGGTATGAACTGATAGAAATCAGTTAACTTACTAAAAAAAGACACTTTTACTTTGTTGAAGTGTCTTTTTTTGCTACCTGTTATATACAGCAAAAGGAGCCGCAGAATATAAAATCTCTATCTATTCTACTAACTATTCACTCATGATTCGAAGTTCTCCTGACATCAGGTCATTTCATCACTGACCGGTTATTTCCAGATTTTACCAGCCTCAAATAATTACTTACCGCTAGCAATAAAATAAAACAACCACAATATACCAAGACAACACCGAAGCGTTGGTACCAACCCGTTAGCATCAAACCGCCCCCCAACATCAAATAGTAAAGTAAACCCAATAATGCCCCTGCGGTTCCCAATCTATCCGTATAATTGATCAATGCAGAAGATAGGATGTTAGGAATCGCAATTCCGTAGGCCACAACAACCAAAATCATAGGTAAAATAAATAGCCAGGTAACTTCCATAGCCATTATCAATCCTCCACCGACAAGAACAATGACAGAAGAAAGCAGCACTAAATTTGATGAATTCCATTCTTTTTTCAGCAAGAATTTATTCAACCAAGCACCAATTCCTACTCCCAATGCCAAAAATAATCCCGTGTAACCAAACATCTCAGGAGAGAATCCTAACCGCTCAAAATTAAATGGGGCTAATTGATAATAACTAAACAAACACAGGTTAAAGAGAGCTATCAACAGCGCATTGCACCAAATTGCTAGATCCTTAAGCATGATAATTAAAGTACTTATTAGTGGTACTTTCACCACTGCTGTCGGGCGGGTTTCAGGTAAATGAATGACAGACCAGCCTGATAATAATACCGCGAGTAAAGACAAACCAAAAAAGACGCCTTTATATCCCCAGAAGTGTACCAAAATAGAACCACTTATCATGCCAATTGCCGGGCTTATTGCTAAGGCTATTCCCATAATAGAAAACACCCGAGCCAGTTCACTTCTCTGGTAAGAATCTCTCAGCATTGTTTGAGTCCCTACCGAACCTACGGCAGCACCAAACGCAGATAACATTCTGGCGGCCAGTAATAACTCAAACTGGCTGCTGAGTAGTGCCATTAGCGAAGCACAGCTATAGAGTAACAACCCACCCAACAGCGTTGGCCGTCTGCCGATGAGATCGCACATACGCCCCCAAATGACCACACCGATAGCAAATGCAAAAAAATACAAAGATAGAGTTTGAGCAGCCTGCTCGGCGCTAACTTTAAATTCCTTTGCGATATTGGTTAATGCCGGGCTATAAATGGTTTCTACAATTTGTGGAAACATCATCAACGCTGTTGCCAGCGCAAGTCCAGGTTTACGTTGCATTGTATTTTTCTTAATCAGTTAGACAATAAAACGTAAATTAGCATGCTCTCAATTGTCTTATTATAATAATAAAGACAATTTATTTATTAAATCGGACATTAATATGGCATGGCTTTCCCGTGATGATAGTTTTGATCCTGACAGCCTTGAAGTACCAGTAATAGGGATTGCAGCTGAACTAGGCCAGCATGATTCAGGACCTCATCAACATGAAATGGGACAATTATTATTTACCCAGCAAGGGTGCATTAATATCACCCTGGCAGATCACTTATGCATACTTCCACCGACTCGGGTTGCTTGGATTCCACCGCGTATTACTCATAGAGCTGAGATAAAAGAATCCGTCGGGTATCGCTCGATTTATCTAGATGTAAATCGGATCGGATGTTTAGCAGAAAACGTTGAAGTATTGGAAGTTACACCTCTGTTACGTGAAGTATTAGAGCGAATAGCACTGTCACCTTTTAATACAGATTGGTTAGATGGACCTGCGGCTAACCTGTTAGCCGTTTGTCTTGATGAAATCCATCTGGCAAAGAGAGAGCCTACATTATTACCACTCCCTTTCGATCGTCGTTTATCCTGCATCCCTATAACAACACTGCCACCACAGCTCAAAATACTGGCAATGAATATCGGAGCCAGTGAGAAAACTATCAGTCGGATATTTCGCCGGGAAACAGGACTCAGTTATCAACAATGGCGCCAACAGTGGCGTTTGATCAAATCTATAGAATTACTGGCGAAACAGAGTAATTTGTCATCTGTCGCTAATGAATTAGAATTTTCCAGCGATAGCGCTTTTATCATCTTTTTCAAGAAAATGACCGGGCAACCACCGAGAGAATATATGTCTGCTTATAAGGAACGTAGTTATTGAGGCAAGTAGTTATTGAGATAATATACAAAAAATTGCCGACATCAAAAGAACTATTCACCATATGAACATAGACATCGGCAAGTGCATCAAATAAAGCAGATAATTAAATATACCCAATAGATTTCAAGTTGCAGTGCGGCGGCAAGTGAACGCATCCCCAGGAGCATAGATAACTCTGTGACTGGGGTAAGTAAACGCAGCCAACAAAGCAGCAGCTTGAAAGATGAAGGGTATAAAAGCTAATAACATTCTACGTACATAAAATATACTTATTAAAAGCTATTATTTTTTATCCTCATTTATCAGCTGATAAGATACAGCAATATTTGCTGCCTGACCTGCTAATGGGCTGTAATCACTGGACAAATAAATCCCTGAAATGTAGTGACTTTCACCAACATAAAATTTCCGATATTTAGATGTTCCGGGTTCGCCAAATGACAACGAACGGCCATCATTCAAAGTAAAGATGGCTTTATCAACAGCACCATTGCCCCATACTTCCAAACTGGTAATTCGACTACCATCCAGAGAAATAGATGTCGTCTCACCAGAGATTGTACCTAATTGATGTCGACTACCATCATCGAATACAACTGTCAGCCCTCCTACTCTCGGAGCGCCTCCAATGCGTACAATATGTCCCATTAGCGAATTTATCTTTCTTCTATTTTCTCCATTAAGAGCCGGTTTGAGAGGTGGAGTCATATCTTTCTCTGGCGTCAATGCCTGAATTCTGGCTTTTGCTGTTTGACGGTCAAAGAAAGTTGAATAACTTAAAACATCAACATAGATTCTGTTATTTACAGACTCAGCTTCACTTAATTTATTCCAAATACTGATATATTCAATTCCATGTAAACGACAGTGACCATGAACAGACATAACATTGTTTGCAACAGTATTAGCCGTCGAATTATTAAGAGCATCATTAAGCTCTCTATCATATATATTATTAATATAACTATTAGCCTGCTCTACTGTCTTTTTAATTAATCCTCGAACTTTTTCAATATCAATATCACTAAGCCCTATTTCATCTTTTTTCTCTAAACCTGCAACCCAATATGTTATCTGCATCATAACCGTAGTAGAAAACATGGGTAATATCTGATAGTTAATATCATCCGAAAAATTATTAAATTTCTTATGATAACCATCTATATTTTCTGCCAGATTATTAAAAGCACTCCGCGCTTCTTCAGATCCTGGATGTTTCTCAAGAAGTTCAGCAACGGTTGCCATCCTCTCTTGTATATAGGCAATATCACCAGCAAGGATACCTTTAATCGTCTTTAATGCAGATTCCTCTATCATCCTCTCAATTTGCTTGACAATCCCTTCCCATATATTTTCTTTCGATTGAGGCCAGAATAAACCGACTAAAAAAGATATAGCAGGACCAACCGAAGGTATAAAGGATATTCCCCCTATGATTGCATTTTTTACAATATCAGTAACATCCCACTCTAATGCACTCGTTTTTACAGTATATTCATTAGCTACAATGGTTCTTATGTCTAAAACATTTTCTGTCTGCATAATCAAACCCTTCAATTAAAATAAGATATTTAAACCAAATTTGCCGTAACATAAGCAACTTTATCCGTGTTATTATAGATAATGAATTTACTATAATAAAAAGAGTTGCTAGGCACATTTAATACCTTATCTTCGCCTAATCCTACATCCATAGAACCAGACTCAAACCATTCAGAGGTAAAACTATGAGACCAATAAAATTTAGCCGTAACACTACTTGCCAACCCCGTATTTACAACTCTCAGAGATCTTCTGGATTCTGGAATTACTGGTGTATCTATTCTAAATACTTCTACACTAGAATGAGGTGATATAGTCAGATCACTCAAAATAGCAACTGTATTAAAGTCTTTACGTACCGGAACAGGAGAATTAGAATAATTCTCTGCTTTCTGTTCACCTGAATCAATAACAATGGTTATTCTAGACATATTTATTTTCCTCATTAAAATTTAAATAAAACTCACTCAACTTACATATAAATATTTTCAAAAAAACAGTATTACCACTTAATTAAAGACGCGCTTTAACCAGTATAGAACCACTATTACCTTTGAAACTTAATTCCCCGATTATTATGTGGACTTCACATACCACCATAACTTACCAGAACATTAAAATATCCATACTATAAATCAATCATTAATGATGATATATCTAAAAAAAATCGCAATGATATAAAAATATAGCAGAAATATAGTTCGTGTCAACACCATGCTTCAATGCAATTACTATTATTTAGGAATTATTGAAATAATACGAGACACAAACAATATATAAAAAAACATTAAAATTATTACTATTATGTTATTCACTGAATTTACAATGTTAATCTTGGTTACTACAGTGCTATATAATTCTATTTTTCACTTTATAAATTTAACTTTATTTAGAGAGCGATAATAATCCACTCACAATATTTAAATGATAATAAATAAAACAGCCCAGTATTTTGGAGATATATTTATACCCGTTATCTTTCAAGTTGCCTCTTTGTTGGCTGCACTCACTCCCCCCAGTCACAGAGTTATCTATGCTCCCGGGGATTCGTTCCCTTGCCGTCGCGATCCATCTTGAAATCCATTGGGTATATGTTATATCCACATTAACAACGTTATTATTGAAAATTAGTTATATCTTATACACAATCATATTTTTAAAAACATTCTATTTCTGATAATAGAAAATTAACTTAATAGCAAAATAATTTTAACTATATATTTTAGCTATTGCTGGTCGGGAAGCTTAAAACATTCTGCCAGCCCAACGCTTTTTGCATTTAAATGAGGAAGATTTCAAAGCATTTGGAGCCACACTAGTTGCCTTGGCCCCAACCTAAAGCATCATTAATGGGGCCATCACCTTGGGAGAAATAACCTTTCCAGCACTACAAGGATAATCAACCATCTGATATTCCTTATCATGCGAAAAAAATATGTCCCTATCCCCCCAAATACGCATTTCTCACCGCTTCATTAGTCAGTAATGCAGAACCGCTGTCTTCCAGTACAATCTTACCGTTTTCTAGTACATATCCCCGGTCAGCCAGTTTTAGCGCCTGATTTGCATTCTGCTCAACCAGAAAGATTGTCATTCCCTCTTCCCGCAATTGCTGAATAGTATCGAAAATCTGAATGATAATTATCGGTGCCAGCCCCAATGAAGGTTCATCCAGTAACAATAACTGTGGCTGACTCATCAAAGCGCGACCAATTGCCAACATTTGCTGTTCACCGCCGGACATCGTTCCAGCCCGTTGGCTGCGTCTTTCCTGTAAGCGAGGAAACAAATCATAAACCCGTTCAATACGTTGCTGATATTGCGTTTTGTCAGCAAAAAAACCGCCCATTACCAAATTTTCTTCCACCGTCATACGGGCAAATATTCTGCGTCCCTCTGGAGTAATGGCAATGTCTTCACGCATAATACGCGCTGTCGGCCATTGAGTGACATCCTTGCCTCGAAAAATAATGGAACCTTCCGTCGCTCTGGGTGCACCACATAATGTACTGAGCAAGGTTGTTTTTCCTGCACCATTTGCACCTATCAGAGTGACGATTTCTCCCTGCTGAATATTCAAGCTAACCTGATGCAGCGCCTGAATTTTTCCATAATGGGCAGATACCTGCTTAAATTCCAACATGATTAATACACCTCACCCAGATATGCCCGGATAACATCCGGATTATTACGAATCTCTTCTGGCCGTCCTTGTGCCAAAGGTATTCCCTGATTAACAACATAAATGCGATCTGAAATCCCCATCACCAGTTTCATATCGTGCTCAATCAGCAACACGGAAACCTGATGATATTTTCTGAGTCCATCAATCAAGGCATTAAGTTCCTCTGTCTCTTTCGGGTTCAAACCCGCCGCTGGCTCATCCAACATTAGAACTTCGGGATGTGTCACCATACAGCGTGCAATTTCCAAACGCCGTTGCTGACCATATGCCAGATTACCTGCCAGTCTATTTGCCAGTGATAATAAACCAATCCGTTTCAACCAAATTACTGCCCGATCTACAGCCTCAGATTCTGCACGGCAGAACGCTGGCGTTTTAAAAAGCCCGGCCAGGAGACTACTTTTCAAATGCTGATGCTGCGCTACCAATAGATTTTCAATCACGGTCATTTCACGGAACAATCGTACATGCTGGAATGTTCTAACCACTCCCATACGGGCAATTTCCTGCCCAGATAACCCTTCCAGATGTTTTTCCCGCAATTTTATGGTTCCGCTAGTCGGACGGTAAAACCCAGTCAAACAATTAAAGATCGTGGTTTTTCCTGCACCATTAGGCCCAATGAGAGAAACAATTTCACCCTGATTAAGTATCAGAGCAACATTGTTGACAGCCAGCAAACCACCAAAGCGCATGGTCAGATCAGAAACCCGCAATAATGATGTTGCACTCATCCCCGTTCTCCTTCCTGTACGTGGCTTTCCTGCTGTTTCAACCTAACATCACGGCGTTTCATTGGTAGCAACCCTTGCGGGCGCCAAACCATCATCAGTACCATCATTGCCCCTAGCAACAGCATGCTGTAAGCATTTAGATCACGCATCATCTCACGAGACACCACTAGCAGAATTGCCGCCAGTATCACCGCAGTTTGCGAACCCATTCCTCCGAGTACCACAATAGCCAACACGAAAGCAGATTCAGCAAAAGTAAAAGATTCTGGGCTAACGAAACCTTGCCGGGCCGCAAATAGCGTGCCAGCAAAACCAGCAAATGTAGCACTGATGGTAAATGCAGCCAGTTTGATACGAGTTGGGCTAATCCCCAAAGAACGGCAAGCAATTTCATCTTCACGTAGTGCTTCCCACGCGCGCCCCAATGGCATACGCAACAATCTATTGATAATAAATATCGTGACTATCACTAACAGCAACACGACCAGATACAGGAAGATGACTCGGTCACTTGGATCGTATTTCCAACCAAAGAAGTTATGGAAAGTATCCCAGCCTCCCTCTTTCACACTGCGGTTAAATTCCAATCCGAAGAAAGTAGGTTTGGGGATCTGGCTGATGCCATTTGGGCCACCTGTCATTTCAGTATTATTCAACAGTAAAATGCGAACAATCTCACCAAAACCGAGTGTAACAATAGCCAGATAGTCACCCCTCAATCTCAATACGGGAAAACCTAATAACAGCCCGGATAAAGCAGCGGTTAGCCCTGCCAATGGCAAGCTTTGCCAAAATCCCAACCCGTAATAGTGACTGAGTAAAGCATAGGTATAAGCACCGATAGCATAAAAACCAGCATATCCAAGCACCAGCAACCCTGACAAGCCAACCACTACATTCAAGCCCAATCCCAACATGACATAAATTAATGTCAGCGTAGCAATATCGACGCTACCCCGAGAAACCACAAACGGCCAAACAATGGCGGCAATAATGATCAATGCCGCCAGTCGTTTTTGCCCTTTAGTTGAGCCATCGAAATCAGGTAGGACTCGGCTTTTAAGTGGTATTTTTTTCATCGTCTGCTGAACAACTGGACGCAATAACTGGAACAGAAAAACAACCGTACAGCCGATACCAATCCATATCCAGCGCACTTCATCAGCACGATGAACGACTAACTGCGTACCATCCAGTGACAACTGCATCCCCATCATAAAAACAGACAGCACAAATAAAGCGACTGAGGCGATAATGGCATTAATCCAATTGGCATATTTCATACTTTTTCTACCTCCGGACGGCCTAAGATCCCGGTAGGCATAAACAACAACACAATAATAAGCAGGGCAAAGGAAACCACATCTTTATATTCCGTGCTCAGATAAGCAGAAGTCAGAGCTTCAGAAATTCCCAAGATCAAGCCGCCAATCATTGCCCCCGGAATACTGCCAATCCCCCCCAACACGGCTGCGGTGAAGGCTTTCATTCCTGCCATAAAACCAATATACGGATTTATCACACCGTAGAACTGTCCCAGCAAAACACCCGCTACCGCAGCCATTGCTGCGCCAATAACAAAGGTTAAAGAAATGACTTTATCAGTATTGATTCCTAACAAACTGGCCATTTTCAAATCTTCCGCGCAAGCACGACAAGCGCGTCCCATACGGGAATAGCGGATAAACATCGTCAGTACCAGCATGGCAAGAAATGTAACTATCCAGATAGTCAGTTGCATTGCAGTAATACTGGCAGAAAATCCATCACTTTCACCCAATACCCACTGTCCGGCAATCAGACTTGGCAGTGCCAAATCACGGGAACCTTGTGACAAACTGACATAGTTTTGCAGGAAAATAGACATTCCAATTGCGGAAATCAGAGCAATCAGGCGCTTAGAGTGACGAACAGGTCTGTAAGCTACCCGTTCAATACTCCAGCCATAAGCGCTGGCAATAACAATTGATGCAAAAAAAGCAGCGGTAACCAGTAACCAACCTAGATCGATGCCCATCATCATCAGGGCCGCAATCACAATAAAGGAGACATAACTGCCAATCATATAAACTTCGCCATGAGCAAAGTTAATCATCCCAATTATGCCGTAAACCATCGTATAACCAATGGCAATCAATGCATAAGTGCTACCCAGAGTAACTCCATTTAACATCTGTTGTAAGAAATAGAGAAATTGCTCTGACATACCTTGATACCTCTGGAATAGCAGCCCCTGACAAACAGGGGCTGACGGCCATTAAAATGACTTTACTTCACAGAGGTAGAAGAACCATCTGCATGCCATTCAAAAATACCGAACTCGAATCCTTTCAAGTCACCCGCCTCATTCCAGCTCAGTGTTCCCATTACAGTATCTACTGGATTAGTTTTTAGATTTTTTACTAAATCAATAGGTTCCATGCTACCGGTACGGCTCATTGCGGTTGTCAGAGATTGAATGGCAGCATAAGTTGTCCAGACGAATGGCCCTGTTGGATCTTCTTTCTTACCTTTGATCGCATCAACAACCGTCTTGTTCACTGGAACCTGATCGTAACGCTTAGGTAGTGTTACTAACATTCCTTCAGAAGCCTCACTGGCGATATTGGACAACGAAGAATTACCTACACCTTCTGGTCCCATAAAGCGAATATTCAAACCGGCCTGCTTAGCCTGACGCAGAATTTGCCCCATTTCAGGGTAATAGCCACCGAAATAGACAAAATCCACGTTCTCTTTTTTCAGACGGGCGACTAATACTGAGAAATCTTTATCACCCGCAGTAACGCCTTCAAACAGTACAATATTGACTCCTGCTTTTTTCAATTTGTCGAGAACAGAACGCGCTAACCCTTCGCCATATTGCTGTTTATCATGAACAATCGCCAAACGCTGAGGTTTGATCTTTTCAGCGATATATTTCGCCGCTGTTGGTCCCTGATCAGAATCCAACCCTGTAGTACGCAGAATCATTTGGTAGCCACGGGTCGTCAGATCGGCATTAGTCGCTGCTGGCGTAATCATAATGACGCCTTCATCTTCATAGATATCAGATGCTGGCTGAGTAGACGAAGAACACAGATGACCAATAACATAACGAATGTTGTCATTAATCACCTTGTTAGCGACTGCCACTGCCTGTTTCGGATCACAGGCATCATCATATTCAACACCCACCAGCTTATTGCCGTTAATGCCACCTTTGGCATTAATATCTGCAATCGCCTGACGTGCACCAGTAAATTCCATATCACCATACTGAGCAACGGGCCCAGACATCGCTCCGACAATCGCTACCTTGATCTCTTTTGCCCATAGTGAATGGCTCATCACCATGGCAATACAACCTGCTAATAATGCTTTACCTGTTATGATATTCATTTATTTATCCCCGTATTGTTATTGGTCTTATTTATTGTGTTTGCCTTTAAAATCTTTCATTATCTGGCTGTAAATTATGACCTTTTGTGATTGATGATTAGATAAAGTAATTTTTGTTAATAAGACTTTATTTTTCATGTCATTAAAATAGCATTTCATGCTTAAAATCAAATTAACAAGGTAGCTAAAAGCATTATCTACAGAATAAAATACCACCGAAGATGGTTGGAATTTAGACAAAACATAGTGTGATATTCTGGTTAAATATTAGTAAGGCAATCTTTAATTCGAAAGATCGAGGTCGTTAAAAACATTTTTCCAGTAACGTATATACCCAATGGATTTCAAAATGGATCGCGACGGCAAGGGAGCGAATCCCCGGGAGCATAGCGAACTCTGTGACCGGGGTGAGTGAGTACAGCCAACAAAGAAGCAACTTGAAAGATACGGGTATAAAGCAGTTGCACAACACACTACCTATCTATTCATCTACAATTGATATAGAAAAACCATGAAATTAACTATCGAGCAACTTACTGTTTTATCAGCACAAGATATGATTGATCTGGGGAAAATTTGGCCTCAGCAACCCCCTGAACAATGGCAAATCTGCCTAAGAAATGGGAATGAGTTGTTCGCTGCCCGTTTTAATGACAGATTACTAGCCGCAGTAAAAATTACGCTTAGTAATCAATTCGGTCTGCTTGAAGATTTATGTGTCCGTGAAATAACACGTCGCCGGGGAATAGGTTTATATTTGATAAATGAAATAAAAGCCCGCCATCCTGCCGTTAAGCGGTGGAAGCTCAGTCTTGACGGTTTCCCAGATGCCAACGAGCCAGCATTAAAAAGTTTTATGAACGTCTGTGGTTTTCATTATGATGCCAGGTCAAATTGTTACTCTAATTGACCCATTTTCCAGACAACAGCCACATTGCGGGCAGTCACTCGTAAATTTTCATGCCCGCAAGCAAGAGCATCAGAAAGAGAACAAACGCCGGGCATAATTGAGAAAACAGCATCCAATCCATGATCATGAACAATACTGTAGTCTTTACTCATACCGCCAACCAATGCAATAGTTGCGATGGCATATTTTTTGGCGATACGGGCAACACCAATTGGCGTTTTACCATAAATAGTCTGGCTGTCTATCCGACCTTCGCCAGTAATAACCAGATTAGCCCCCTGTAGTGCTTCTTCCAGCTTTAGAGTGGAGATAACAATATCAATTCCCGGTTGCAATTTAGCGTTCAGCCAACCAAGTAAAGAAGCCCCCATACCACCTGCTGCTCCTGCACCGGGTACATCCATGACCCTGGTTTCTGTCAAGAATTCAATTTTTTCACCATAATGACGTAAACCAGCATCTAACTCTTTCACCATCTCTGGTGTCGCCCCTTTCTGGGGACCAAAAATAGCCGATGCACCCAACTCACCACATAGCGGGTTAGTCACATCACAGGCGACGATAATTTCAGTATGACTCAAACGGGAATCCAAACCAGAGAGATCAATTTCAGCAAGCTGGCTTAATGCTGCACCTCCAGCCTTGAGTTCTTTACCACTAATATCAAGCAGATGAACCCCCAGTGCCTGCATCATACCGGCACCACCATCATTAGTCGCACTGCCCCCAATCCCCAAAATTATCTTTCTGACACCTTTATCTAAAGCAGCCAGTATCAGCTCACCTGTACCATAAGTCGTGGTTATCAGTGGATTACGCTTTTCCATTGGAACCAGATGTAAGCCAGAAGCGGCGGCCATTTCAATAACAGCCGTTCTTTCATCACCCAGAATGCCGAAAAAGCTATCCACAGGCTGATTTAACGGCCCAGTAACAGACAGATGGATAACCTGCCCATTCATGGCTGCTACCATTGATTCAACCGTTCCCTCACCACCATCAGCCATGGGTAATTTGATATATTCGGCTTGTGGATAAATTTCACGAAATCCCTGTTCTATTGCTTCAGCGACCTGCGAAGCACTGAGACTTTCTTTAAATGAATCAGGTGCAATCACAATTTTCATACGATTCACTCAGGGTTGAAGGCACTGAAAAATAGGAACAAAAAAGGCGATAAATCATTATCGCCCTTTAACTTACTCATTATAAATACATTAAATTTATTTATGCCTCAATCGCTACCCGCAGTTTTTTCATGGCATTTTTTTCAAGCTGACGTACGCGCTCAGCAGAAACACCGTACTTATCAGCCAGTTCTTGCAAGGTAGATTTATTATCATCATCCAACCAGCGACAACGGATAATATCCTGACTGCGCTCATCTAAACCTTCTATTGCCACTGATAATTTATCAGCAGCATGGTTTTCCCAGTTGTCCTCTTCGATGCCGTCTGCAAAATCAGACGCTTTATCCTGAAGATACAGAACAGGAGCAACCGGCTGCCCTTCCTGATTATCATCATCGGCAGACATATCAAATGCCATATCCTGCGCTGACATACGAGATTCCATCTCACGTACATCTTTACTGGTTACACCAAGTTCTTTGGCAACCATCTCCACTTCGTCTTGATTGAACCAACCCAGACGCTGTTTAGTTTTGCGCAGATTGAAAAACAGCTTACGCTGCGCTTTAGTTGTTGCAACTTTTACAATACGCCAGTTACGCAGCACATACTCATGGATTTCAGCTTTAATCCAGTGAACAGCAAAAGAAACCAGACGTACCCCCACCTCCGGGTTAAAACGACGTACTGCTTTCATCAAGCCAATGTTCCCTTCCTGAATTAAATCTGCCTGAGGCAAACCATAACCAGCATAGCTGCGAGCGACATGAACAACGAAGCGCAGGTGAGATAGAATCAGCTTCTTAGCTGCATCCAGATCTCCCTGGTAATGCAGCCTTTCAGCCAGTTCCTTCTCTTCCTCTGCTGTCAGCATCGGATAGGTATTAGAGGCGCGGATATAGCCCTCTAGACTTCCTTGAGGAACTAACGCTAAGGTTTGCATTTCTTTGGCCATTCAAATCCTCTCAAATAAGGCTCAAATCGTTAGGATAGATTACATCAGTGTATATGAACTAATGCTCAACACACAGCGGTACAGTCTATCACCAGAATGTGCATATTCAAGTTACAGATGCGCGAAGTAGTCATAATTTCAGTACAGACAATATCCACTGTGAAGTTACGGAACAAAAAATAACAGATTGTTTTATATTTATGCAAGTAACTTTATTCTGGCGTAAAGTGGCGCAAATGCTGAGTTGTCGCTAGCCAAGCGGCTACCCAACCAATCATGGCAGAGATAAGAACTAGCAATAAGGATTCATCCCATGAAAGTCCATATAAATTAAACGTCGTACCAAACACGCTGGCAACCTGTGTTACAACATCAGAGAGCTTCCACACCAATAAGGCAGAGAGTATTAATGACAAAATTGCCCCAAGTCCCCCTAACAAAGCACCACCATTAAGGAATGGACGCAAAATAAAACCATCAGTTGCACCAATCAACTTCATCACATTAATCGTATCACGGTGACTGAAAATACTGAGGCGTACACTATTACCGATGACCAAAAACAATGCCACTACCATCAGAATACCGATCACTGTCGCAATTTGACCGACAAGGCCCGTCAACGCCGCCAGACGAGCAAACCAGCTGTCATCCATCCGAACTTCTTCAATGCCTTTGACCTGAGAAACGCTGTCACGCAATGTCGTCAGAGTCTGTGAACTCTGGAAATCAATTTTCGGTGTAATGATAGCAACAGCGGGTAATGGATTCTCTTCCAACATATCCAGAGCGCTGCCAAAACCAGACCAAGTACGAAACTCGGTCATGGCTTCCTGGCGTGAAAGATAATTAACATTATCCACCCCATCGAGCGCTTTCAGTTCACTTATCAATTTCTGGACGCTGTTATCATCTAGTGATTTATCGAGATAAACCGTCAATTGCGGAGTAGGGTACCATTTTTCCGCAGCCTGGCTAACGTTCTTCCATACAATGTAACAAACGCTGGGTAATGTCAGAGAAATCGCAATAACCATAATCGTCAGCAAAGTTGCCAGCGGCTGACGCAGCATATCGGTCAGTGCATTCATCCAAGCATAACGCCATTGTTCACGCCATCCCCCTAGCAGAGTTTTGCTTTTCGATCTTGTTACTTTTCCTGCGACCTTACGCACATTTTTAACCATGATGCTCCCCCGTCATACGGCCTTGGCTCAGCGTCAGAATACGATATTTTCTCCTATCAATCAGTGCCATATCATGAGTCGCCATCAGCACTGTTACCCCTACCCGATTAAATTCTTCAAATAGCCGCAAAATGCCTTCTGACAACTCACCATCAAGGTTACCTGTTGGTTCATCCGCCAATAAAACAGTCGGCTTATTCACAACCGCACGGGCAATGCCAACACGTTGCTGCTCACCACCCGAGAGTTGAATCGGGAAATTCTTCGCTTTGTCCAGTAAACCAACCTTATCTAATGCAGCAGAAGTTCGGCGACGGATATCTTCAGAACTCGCACCAGAAATGATAAGTGGCATTGCTACATTATCGTATACCGTTCGATCCAACAGCAGGTGATGATCCTGGAAGATCATACCAATCTGACGGCGGAGGAAAGGAACTTCACGGCTTTTTAACCGACTGATATCATGACCTGCAAACCAGATATGTCCAGCGCTTGGTCGCTCAATACCACAGATGAGTTTCAGCAAGGTACTTTTACCTGCTCCTGAGTGACCAATCAAAAATGCCATTTCCGCAGGACGCAAATGAAAATTCACCCCTTGCAGGGCTTGTCGTCCCCCCAGATAAGCTTTACTGACCTGTTCAAAGCGAATCATCGGTAATTAATCCTCTCGGGCAAAAAGAGCCTCTATAAAGTCGTCTGCCTTAAATGGCCGTAGATCTTCAATGCCTTCACCAACACCAATATAACGGATAGGAATTTCAAACTGATCAGCAATGGCGAAAATCACACCACCTTTGGCAGTACCATCCAATTTTGTCAATGAGATACCTGTCAGCCCAACCGCTTCATGGAACAGTTTAGCCTGACTTATCGCATTCTGACCGGTACTGGCATCCAATGTCAGCATAATTTCATGTGGAGCATCTTCGTCCAGTTTTTTCATCACCCGAACAATTTTCTTCAACTCTTCCATCAAGTGAGATTTATTTTGCAAACGGCCTGCGGTATCTGCAATCAATATATCTACACCTTTAGCTTTAGCTGATTGCATAGCATCGAAAATCACAGAAGCCGGATCAGCACCGGTATGTTGCGCTACCACAGAAATATGATTGCGTTCCCCCCATACCTGTAACTGTTCAACTGCGGCTGCACGGAAAGTATCCCCAGCCGCCAACATGACAGATTTACCTTGTGCCTGAAACTGACGTGCCAATTTACCGATCGTTGTAGTTTTACCAACACCATTAACACCAACCATCAGAATGACATACGGTGTTTTTCCTTCAATATCCAGTGGCTTATCAACTTTAGCTAGAATACCAGACATCTCTTCTTTTAATTTGGCATACAACGCTTCCGCATCTTTCAGCTCTTTACGGCTAGCATGGGCCGTCAAGCTGCCAATGATTTTGCGAGTAGTATCGACACCAACATCAGCAATCAACAATTGTTCTTCCAATTCATCGAATAGATCATCATCGATCTTTTTACCACTGAACAAGCTGAGAAAACCGGACCCTAGATTTTGACGAGTTTTAACCAAACTACGTTTCAAACGCGTGAAAAATCCTTCCTTAGTCGGGCGTTCCTGTTCCTTTGATACAACTGGCTTTGGCTGTTCCGCCTGTTCTGCGGCTAACCTTGCCGCTTCCTCAGCAAGACGCTGTTGCTCTGCCTGCTCTTCGGCTAACCTTGCCGCTTCCTCAGCAAGACGCTGTTGCTCTGCCTGCTCTGCGGCTAATCTTGCCGCTTCCTCAGCAAGACGCTGTTGCTCTGCCTGTTCTGCGGCCAATCTTGCCGCTTCCTCAGTAAGACGCTGTTGCTCTGCCTGTTCTGCGGCCAATCTTGCCGCTTCCTCAGTAAGACGCTGTTGCTCTGCCTGTTCTGCGGCCAATCTTGCCGCTTCCTGAGCAAGACGTTGTTGCTCTGCCCGCTCTGCGGCTAATCTTGCCGCTTCCTCAGTAAGACGCTGTTGTTCTGCCTGCTCTGCGGCTAATCTTGCCGCTTCCTCAGCAAGACGCTGTTGTTCCGCTTGCTCTACGGCCAATTGTTCTTCTTTTTGCTGTTCTTCCTGACGACCACGCCCGAACCAGGAGAAAAAGCCTCTTTTTTTCTCTTTTGCCATCAGCCACTACACTCCTCAAGGTTAAATCATGGCGTTATAACAGTGAATAATAACGAAATTAGATGCAGTCTAACATTTTCATAGTAACGCAACACATATCAATCACGAATTCCGTGGTAAATTAACGCCAGCAAAGTTTAACAAGTCTTTTCTTATTCGACACTTTCATGGCACCTTTAAAAGTACGTTATCGGTTTATCTGATGACAAATTATTAAGTTACATAAATTATGGCAAAAAAATCACAACAACAATCTATGGGACAAATCCGCCTTATTGGTGGAAAATGGCGAAGCCGGAAATTGCCTGTACCGAATAGCCCCGGATTACGCCCAACTACAGATCGCGTTAGAGAAACTCTGTTTAACTGGCTGGCTCCAGTGATTCAGGAAGCGCGCTGCCTGGATTGTTATGCAGGAAGCGGAGCTCTTGGGTTAGAAGCACTTTCCCGTTATGCAAAACAAGCGATACTTATTGAATATGAACGAAATATAGCAAAACAACTTTCTGCTAATCTGGCTCTTCTCGGCGCCAAAAATGCCGAAATTATTAACGACAGCGCATTAAACTATTTATCTCAACCGGGGACACCCTGTGATGTGATTTTCCTTGATCCACCTTTCCGTCAAGGAATGCTTGCCAAAACCATAAAATTATTGGAACAGCAGGGTTGGTTAGCCGATAAAAGTTGGATCTATGTTGAGGCCGAATCCGAATCAGCAGCGGCAGATGTTCCTGCTAACTGGCAACTTCATCGTGAAAAAGTTGCCGGACAAGTCGCATATCGGCTTTATATTCGTTACTTACCTGCATAATTATCTTTGGGAGCACACTGATGTTTATTCAACTGGGAAAACTATTAATGGTCTGCGTTTGGGGATTTTTGATATTTAACCTAATCCACCCATTTCCAAAACCATTGAAGTATTTTATGGATATCGCCATGATTTTCACGGTAGTCATGCATGCATTTCAGATGCTACTTCTAAAATCCAGTCAGCCCAAAGACCAAAAACTTTCTGGCTTGATGCAAACAAAGATTTTCTTTTTTGGTGTCTTTGAGCTATTGGCAATGCAGAAAAAGCAGCTAAAAAAATAAACCAATTAGCGGGAAATGCTCACTTGTAGTCACAAGCAAACTGGAGAAAACGAAATAAGCATAATAGATGCCACCATTCGTTTATAGCCACCCGCTTATTTTAATTCTGCGTTGGAAGAGATCCTTAGTGTGTTTACCTGAGCGATAATTTCAGGCTAAACACATAAAGATAAATAACCATTGAAGACAAAATAATGAGTGAATATGACATTATTTGCCATCCAAAAATTTCCGTAAGATATGCAACCACCGGAAAAAGTATCAAAACGATTAAGCGTGCAAATGTCGATAATAAAGAGTCAAATGTTGACCTCAAACTGGCATCAAAATAGCCATGATAAACGGCTCTCAGCCCCATTGTTAGATATTGATTACTACCAAACATAAAAATTAAGGCTACAGGTATTAAGTATGGATAACTCTCCCCGCCTAACAGGCATATTCCTGTGGAAACAAACATCAAAAGTAAGCCAAACCAAATCAGTTTTCTATTGTCACTGATTTTACTGATGATCCATCCTGCGACAGATTGAGACATAAGAATAAAAACAAATAATATTCCATATGACAAAGAACCTTTAACTCCACCAGAAAATCCATAAAAAGCATAAGGTTGCCAATATTGGAGTAATATTTGAAAATACACTATATTTGAAACGACAGCGAAAAATACGAATAAGAAGTCTTTACTCCCTTTAATTAAAAGAGAATATATCTCCTTTATATCATTCATTAACCCTGATTTTTTCCCATTGACTAATTTAACCTTTGATTCAGGAAGAAAAAAGGAAAAAAACATCAATATAAAACTACCTATTCCAGCAAGAATCCATATCCATCGTGAACCTATATCACCTATTGCAGCGCCAATCATAGCAGCAATAGCCATAGACATATAATGATATTTACCGTTAATTCCCAGTATCCGATGAGTGTCTTTACCACCCTCTGATTTATATACATCAATCAAGTATGAATTATATGTTCCACCTATTATCGTCAAAGAAATTGCGTTAAAAAATTCGGCCAGATAAAAACCATATAAATGGGATGAAACCCCCGTTAAAACAAGCCAAGCTCCACCAAAGAAGACAGAAAGAGATATCGCATATTTTCGGCTGATCCTATCAGCAAGATAAGACGTTGGTATATCCAATATAAAAAAAACGCAGGCCTGCATGGTCTTCATTAAACCAAGATCAACAAGAGATACGCCTTTGCTTAAAAGATAAATCGATGAAGTAGCGCCAATGAGCATCCTCAAAGAATTAAAAATAACAGAATATGTTATTATTATTTTGGTTGAAGACCACATATATTACACCTTTCATTTTTAGGTATTTCTTGTGTTTCTATTTTTATTTTACGAGAGTGAATTCCAATTCTTCTATTCTTGCTAAGTATTTCACCATACCCACCTAAGAATTTCATAACATCCCCAAAAGCATATGAAGCAGCTACCCCATTGACACTGGGGAAAGTAGCAGCTTTGAAATCAGAATTTATTGTTGCCAAATTATCTTGTAGTTCATCATCACAGGCGTAATCAGGCACTACCTTAGAACAACTGAAACAAGCTGTTTCTCCTGGAATGACAAAAGGACCTATAACAGATATGTCATTTATATACCCAACGTTTAAATAAGGTTGTTTTTTTTCAAAACAATAATCATTAACCCAATTAATAAGTTCAAATGGAGTATCAGCGGATACAATAAAAAGGTCAGATTTTTCTATTTTAGACAAATCATCCTTATGTTTTATCTCTAAATTCACCTTCTTTACATTTAGCTCTGAATTTCTTTTTAATAACTCCCTTTCTAATATGTCAATTTTAAGAAAATTAACATCTTTTTCCGAAAATAAGACTTGCCGAGTTAAATTACTTATCTCAATTATATCACTATCAACTATAGATATAGTACCAACTCCAGAGGTCGCCAAAAGATATGAAATATGATTCCCTATCCCCCCACATCCTATAATGGTAACTTTTGATTTACTTATTTTTTCCTGAACTTCTTTAGAGTTAGCACCTAAGTAATGATAATAGAGTACGTTTCTACTATACCTATCATCAGAGTTAAAATATGAAGAACTCATCAGTGAATTTTTCTCCCTAAAAAGAGAAAGGGAGAAATTTATATCATCCTCACTTACACCACTAACGTTATTCTTTATGTATTCATAGAGGTTATCACTATCCGTTTCTCTTTTTAAAAAAGAAGCGATTTTAACTAAAGATTCAAATCGCTTCTTCTGTGGTATGAGTACTTGATTAGAACCTACGCCAAAAATCCCACCAGATTCAAACCTTCCAGCTTGAATATATCTAGCAATCTTAACCATAACCCCCCCTCTATTTATATGTTCGGTACTATGCCGTAGAAATAATCTTCTACGGCATAAGACATAATCATTATTGACGCAATTAGTTAGAAGCGATACTGATCATTTTTCCCCTCCCGAAACAAGAATATTGATAAATATCATTAACAAATTCACAACAATTCACTTATTTCACATAATAAAAAATAAGTCAATAAAAATATTATCAAGGATAATAACTATAACTGTATTTACCTTTTCAACGTAAAAATACACTCACAAAAGAGCTTTGCATCATGAAGCCGATATTGCAGATGAAAATCAGTGTCAACACTTAGTTGCACAATTTACCAATTTATTTTCTCTTTTTTATTTGACTCTGGAGTAGGCTCCAAAGTGTAGAGTTTAGTCATCATATGTGAATTAACTCTGTAAGGGGGAGCCCATGTACTCAAATTCAAACAAAAATAACACCCATCAACATAACCATCATCATGGAAGCTGCTGTACGACTACCGCCCGCACAGAGCAAGCTCAACATGTTAGTGAACATTCACATAAACATGATGGGGCCTGTTCACATGAGCACAGTCATTCCCATGATACACAAGAAACACTGATACCCGAGCTTTTGGCAAGCCAGCGTTTTAGTTGGGTTGTGAATGGTATGGATTGCGCAAGCTGTGCACGTAAAATTGAAACGGCAGTCAGAAGAATTCCAGAAGTGAAACAAGTCAAGGTCCTGTTTGCAACTGAAAAACTGGTTGTAGATGCCGATACAGATATACGTTCAACCGTCATCCAAGCTGTCAACCAAGCTGGATTTAAACTTCACACCCCAAATGCAAATCAGAAAGCACCAAAAGGCAGCCGCTGGAAAGAATTTGCACCAATCGCCATTCTTTCGCTGATGATGCTACTAAGCTGGGGAATCTCCAATATCAATGCCCCATTTGGCCGCATTGCCTTTATTATCACCACCTTGATTGGATTGGTACCTATTGTTAGCAAAGCCTGGAAGCTCATACGATCAGGTACACCATTTGCCATTGAAACACTAATGAGCGTTGCTGCAATCGGTGCACTGTTTATTGACGCCACCGCTGAAGCGGCAATGGTACTCCTGCTGTTTATGCTTGGTGAAATGCTAGAATCTTATGCTGCTGGCCGTGCGCGTCGAGGGGTTAGTGCTTTAATGGCGTTAGTTCCAGAAGAGGCTCTGTTGGTAAAAAATGGTGAAAGAAAAACTGTTCCGGTCGCCGATCTTCGCCCTGGCGATATTATTGAAATTGCACCGGGGGGACGTTTACCAACCGATGCAGAATTACTCAACTCATTCGCCAGCTTTGATGAAAGTGCCCTGACAGGAGAATCTATCCCAGTTGAACGCATGCAGGGAGAAAAAGTTCCGGCAGGTTGTTTGTCCGTAGATCGTTCAGTACAAATGAAAGTATTGTCTGAACAAGGTAACAATGCCATTGATCGCATCCTGCAACTGATTGAAGAAGCAGAAGAACGCCGCGCCCCTATTGAGCGCTTTGTTGACCGTTTCAGCCGGATTTATACTCCGTTGATTATGCTGTTCTCTGCATTGGTTATCATTATTCCACCTACTGTATTCAGCCAACCGTGGGAAACTTGGATCTACCGTGGTCTTACTCTGTTACTAATTGGTTGTCCTTGCGCATTGGTAATTTCTACACCAGCCGCAATCACCTCTGCCCTGGCTGCAGCAACCCGCCGTGGTGCACTGATTAAAGGCGGTGCTGCACTGGAACAACTCGGTCGAATCACAACTATCGCTTTTGATAAAACAGGTACGCTGACAGCCGGCAAGCCACAAGTCACTGATATACAGTCAGCGGAGAATATCAGTGAATCTCAGCTATTAGCTCTGGCCTCTGCCGTGGAAAGTGGCTCCCATCACCCACTGGCTAAAGCTATTTTGCAACATGCAAAAAGTAAAAACGTTAATGTGATTGAAGCTGAACATCGTAAAGCACTGGCAGGTATCGGTGTTGAAGGTCAATTAGAGGGTAAACGCATCTTAGTCAGTACACCGGGCAAGCTGCCGGAGAATACTTTATCTGATGATTGGAAACAAAAAATTATTCAGTTGGAAGATGGTGGAAAAACTGTTGTTGCCGTGATGCATAACGAGCAATTCATTGGACTTATCGCTATGCAAGACACATTACGTCAAGATGCGATAGATGCCATCCATTTACTGAAAAGTCAGGGTATCAAATCAGTGATGCTGACAGGTGATAACCCACGTGCTGCAACTGCAATTGCCAGTCAGTTAGGAATGGATTTCCGTGCTGGGTTAATGCCAGAAGATAAAGTCAACGTTATCATGGAATTGAATAAAAACCACAGCACAATGATGGTTGGTGACGGCATTAATGATGCACCAGCAATGAAAGCGTCCAGTATCGGTGTCGCAATGGGGAGTGGGACTGATGTTGCATTAGAAACCGCAGATGCAGCATTGACCCACAACCGTCTGACAGGTTTATCAGAAATAATCGCCCTGTCTCGCGCAACTCATAATAATATCCGCCAAAATATAGCTATTGCACTAGGACTAAAAGGGATTTTCCTTATCACTAGTCTACTCGGTATCACTGGCCTGTGGATGGCAGTATTAGCTGATTCTGGCGCTACAGCTCTGGTAACGGCAAACGCAGTAAGGTTACTGAGAATTAAAGTGAAATAACAAAACCATTTTACGATTAATGCCAGTCCTCAACTTCTTAAAGGATATGGGGTTTATCCCAAAAGCTACCCCATATTCTTGGCTTGTTACCACAGACCAAGTCAATAAAACCAATTACCAAGAGCATTTACATCAACAAATAATAAATCCCTTTCATGCCCAAAGTTAACTCTCTGTTTTCCGAACCAGATAGCGATAAGGCATTTGTTCCGTTTCTTGCGCAACAAGCTGATGCTCCATAAAACGGCAGAAACTGGGAATATCGCGTGTAGTCGCCGGATCATCTGCAAGAATGAGTAACATCTGACCTGCTTCCATATGACGCACGGTTTTCCGTACCATCATCACAGGCTCAGGGCAACGAAGCCCCTGTGTATCAAGGGTTTTATCTGGGTTGGCAAAAACATCTGGCATAACTATCTCTGTAATTCCAAGCAACTGATGAAAGTTGATTATACCCGTTATCTTTCAAGTTGCCTCTTTGTTGGCTGCACTCGCTCACCCCGGTCACAGAGTTCTCTATGACATAGTTATCTCTGCTCCCGGGGATTCGCTCCCTTGCCGTCGCGATCCATCTTGAAATCCATAAGGTATATATTATAAAAAGGCTATCCAAAAATGAACTTTACAGGCAAGCATCTTGATTTTATGTACAACCGACGTATCATGCGCGGCGCCGTCAGTTAAAGCGGCAGGTATTTCATTGGGTTCCCTCACCCCATTATCCAAAAAGGTACAATATGCTTTCATTTACGACATCACAGCGAACAGCTGCTTTGATTTGGCTTTCGTTATTTCATATCCTGATTATTATTTCCAGTAATTATCTGGTGCAATTACCTATTTCTATCTTTGGTTTCTATACCACTTGGGGAGCATTTACTTTCCCATTTATTTTCCTTGCAACAGATTTAACTGTTCGTATCTATCATGCGTCACTTGCAAGACGAATCATTATCACCGTTATGATCCCAGCTTTACTGATCTCTTATGTTATTTCTGCCCTGTTTTTTCAGGGAATATGGCAAGGGTTCACTGCGTTGTCTGAATTCAATCTATTTGTTGCTCGTATCGCTTGCGCCAGTTTTATGGCCTATTTGCTTGGGCAAGTACTGGATGTCTACGTCTTTAACCGTCTGCGGCGAAAACGTAACTGGTGGATTGCCCCAGCAGCGGCAATGTTCTTCGGCAACTTACTTGATACTCTAACTTTCTTCTTTATTGCCTTTTACCGCAGTACCGATGCTTTTATGGCCGCAAACTGGGTCGAGATTGGATTAGTTGATTACTGCTTCAAGCTATTAATCTGCTTATTATTTTTCCTACCAGCTTACGGTATTTTACTGAATTTGATTCTAAAGTACTTTTTTGCTTATCAGGCTGATCACTCTCATATCCAGGTTCGCTGATCCTTATATGCCCGGTAGATATCGGGCGTAGATCAAAAAAATGCACATTTCCCTCTATAAAACGGGTATAACAGTTTTTTTATCCGTAACTGATCATTACTTTTTATCATATAGTGTTAACCGGTTGAGTAAATAAGTACTTTTTTCATTCGAAACCCGTTTCTCTGTTTGCCAAGAAAATTTATGTGGTAAACAGGCATTGAATTTCCACAAAAGGAGTATTTCTATGCTGAAAGTTATCCAAGCCCCATCCAAATATATTCAGGGGCCTGACGCCCTGCTCTCCATTGGTAAATACACAAAAACCATTGCCGACCATGTGTTCGTTATTATGGGTAACTCAGCAATGAAATTGGTAGGAGATACCGTTCATAACAGCCTAGAAGAATATGATATTACTAGCCATTTTGAAGTGTTTGGTGGTGAATGTAGCCGTAATGAGATTCAACGTCTGTCTGACATTCTAAAAAAAAATGAGTGCCAAGCGGTTATTGGTATCGGTGGCGGTAAAGTACAGGATACGGCAAAAGTGGTTGCCTACGAATCCAAGCTACCTATTCTAATTGCACCCACTATCTCCTCCACTAATGCCCCAACCAGTGCTCTATCTGTTATTTATACTGATGATGGCGAATATGAAGATTATCTCTTTTTCCCAACAAACCCAGATATTATACTGGTAGATACTGCTCTTATCGCCAAAGCACCAACCCGCTTTCTGGTTGCCGGAATTGGAGACTCACTGGCTACCTATTTTGAAGCCCGCAGCTGTAACACTGCCCATAAACCGAGAATGACAGGTGGCGGGATATCCCGCACAGCAATGGCTCTTGCCCATCTATGTTACGAAACCTTGTTAGAAGAGGGTTATAAAGCAAAATTGGCCGTTGACGCAGGGGTCAGTACGCCGGCGGTAGAAAATGTTATCGAAGCCAGCATTTACCTAAGTGGTCTGGGATTTGAAAATACAGGTATAGCCGCCGCACATTCCGTACACAATGGCTTTACCGTATTGGAAGAGTGCCACCATATGTACCACGGCGAAAAAGTTGCTTTCGGAGTAATAGTCCAACTCGTGTTGGAAAACAGTCCAAATGAAGAATTAGATACTGTGCTCGATTTCTGTGTACAAGTAGGGCTACCTGTCACTCTGGATCAGCTTGGCGTGAAAGACGGCGAAAAACTGAAAGAAAAAGTGATGGCAGTAGCGAAAGCCAGTTGCGCTGAAGGCGAAACTATTCACAACATGCCTTTTGAAGTTACACCGGAAAAAGTGTACGCCGCTATTCTGGCTGCTGACCGAATGGGACGCGACTGGCTGTATTAAGACTGGAAGAAGCGGGCAAATTGTCCGCTTTTTTTGACAACCACAGTAACGCACTGATCAAAGTCAGTGCGTCAGATAAGAAACAAGTTCATCAGGGTTATTCAGGCCAGAAATCATTATCTATTATTTGTTGAAACGTCCAGGGACAGGTTTCAGGAAAAGCATCTTCCATCATGCCAGTCTCTTTTGACGCGAGTAATACAGCGTCATCATAAGCATCTCTGAACGATTCAACGAGTCGGTGCTTTAGACTGGGGCTTTCCTTCAAACAACGATTCACTTTTTTACGCTGAACATTAATCGTTAATGTCCAACTACGACTTCGCCTTACAGGTTGGTATTTCCATTTCAGTAAATGAGCGATTAAAACTTCGAGACGCGATTCGAATTCCCGTCGCTCACTACGCCCCATAGCCTCAATCTCCTCCAAAAGATTTTCAGTGTCCAGCATATCAATGTGGCCGGAACGGATGAGGTTTGCCTGCTCCTGAGTCCAACCATAAAAGTCGCTATTATAACGTGTTGTCATGGCTCCTCCACTTGGCATATGGCATATCAGCTATACAATTATATAATCGATGAGTCTGTCAGATTATTAACATACCGTCAAAAACGAGAGACAAAAAACGCACTGCTCAAAACCACAGTGCGTCAGATAAACAAATTTATCGAAATCATTCAGGCCAGAAATTCTCATCCATTATTTGTTCAAACGTCCAGGGACAAGTTTCAGGGAATACACGACGCCTAATATTAGTTTCCCGTTCAGCGGCAATCATAGCATCACCATAGGCATCAAATAGCATTTCACTAAGTTCTGATTTTAAGCTAGGACTTCTTTTAAGACGACGGGCTATTTTTCTTCTCTGCTCTTCAATCGTAAGTTTCCAGCTTCGCCCTGGCCGTTCAGATTGGAACTGCCATTTTAGAAGGTGAAGAAACAGCAACTCAAGACGAGATTCCAACTCGTTTCTTTGGCTATTCCCCATGCTTTCGATCTCCTCCAAAAGGTTTTCCGTGTCTAACTGGCTCAAATTGCCGGAACGAAGCAAGCCAGCTTGCTCCTGAGTCCAACCATAAAAGTCGCTATCATAACGTGTCGTCATGGTTCCTCCACTTGTATATCAGCTATACAACTGTATAAATTATGAGTCTGGCAGATCATTAGTATACCGTCAAAGCAGTCTGTTTATCGTCAAAATCGATTATTCATTCGCTATCAATTGAGAAGCTCCCAATGTCTGTCAGGATAGATATCCAGCAACAAAATATGCATAAAAACTGTGGTCTTTGTTTGAAAAAGAACAAAAACGAACTAAAAACGCTCACCAACAATTAAGTAAAGCTCGTTATTGTGACGCCAGTCACAATTTCATTGGTAAAGTACGTTTTAAAAAGTTAACAAATCACTCAGAATTGTTGCTTGGGCAAAACACCTTTAACAACTGAGTCTTATCTCACAGATTAGATTGGGTTATTTCGATTATCATAATTTTCGTTATAGAAAATAACTACTTACAAAAATTTTCGTTTTCCCATCCGGTGGCATTAGTCAACCGGTAAGTTGTTCATATAACTAGATAAGCCATCGGAGGCAAAATATGTTAAGTATTTTCAAGCCGGCGCTTCATAAGCCCCGACTGCCAACAACACAGATAGATCCAGTCTATCGCCGTCTACGCTGGCAAATTTTTATGGGGATTTTCTTTGGTTATGCCGCTTATTATCTGGTAAGGAAGAACTTTGCTCTGGCAATGCCTTATCTGGTTGAGCAAGGTTTTTCCAAAGGTGATCTCGGTTTCGCACTATCAGGGATCTCTATCGCATACGGCTTCTCCAAATTCATCATGGGTTCTGTATCCGATCGTTCCAACCCTCGGGTCTTCTTACCAGCCGGTCTGATTCTCGCGGCGGTTGTTATGCTATTCATGGGTTTCGTACCTTGGGCAACTTCCAGTATTGCTGTCATGTTCGTGCTACTGTTCCTATGTGGTTGGTTCCAGGGTATGGGTTGGCCTCCTTGTGGCCGTACTATGGTTCACTGGTGGTCACAGAAAGAACGTGGCGGTATCGTTTCTATCTGGAACTGCGCACATAATGTCGGTGGTGGTTTGCCACCGTTACTGTTCCTGCTAGGTATGGCGTGGTTCAATGACTGGAAAGCGGCACTTTATATGCCCGCTTTCGCTGCAATCTTGGTTGCTCTGATCGCATTTGCTCTAATGCGTGACACACCACAATCTTGTGGCCTGCCACCAGTTGAAGAGTATAAAAACGATTATCCACCTGACTACACAGAAAAAGACGAAAAAGAATTAACCGCCAAACAGATTTTTATGCAGTATATATTGCCGAACAAACTGCTGTGGATGATTGCCATTGCCAACGTGTTCGTTTACTTGCTGCGTTACGGTATTCTTGACTGGTCACCAACCTATCTGCGTGAAGCCAAACACTTTGCGTTAGACAAATCTTCATGGGCTTACTTCCTGTACGAATATGCAGGTATTCCAGGCACTCTACTGTGTGGCTGGATGTCAGACAAAGTATTTAGAGGCAACCGAGGTGCAACCGGCGTCTTCTTTATGACCCTGGTCACTATCGCAACGATTGTATTCTGGCTGAACCCGGCTGGTAACCCAAATGTAGATATGGCTTGTATGCTGGTTATTGGCTTCCTGATCTATGGTCCAGTTATGCTGATCGGCCTGCACGCTCTTGAACTAGCCCCTAAAAAAGCGGCGGGAACAGCCGCTGGCTTCACTGGCTTGTTCGGTTACTTAGGTGGCTCAGTTGCGGCTAGTGCCATTGTCGGTTACACCGTTGACTTCTTCGACTGGGACGGTGGCTTTATGGTTATGATAGGCGGAAGTGCCTTGTCTGTTATTCTATTGTTGATTGTTATGATTAACGAAAACAAGTACAAACAAGAATTAGCCCGTCAGCACAGCTAATTACTCCCACCAAATCATGGTATATCACTTATAATTAAACTGTAGCATTGTTTATGCTACGGTTTTTTAATCTTTCATTTCAGCTAAGAAACATGGTTAACACAGCACAACAATCTCATTACTAAAACGGAGAAACACATATGCAAACTCCAATAAAAACCATGGTAACGGGCATTATTTTAGCATCCTCTATGTCAGGCATAGTTCAAGCGGCAGATAAGATTGTGATCGCCCATCGCGGCGCAAGCGGATATTTACCTGAACACACCTTACCTGCTAAGGCTATGGCTTATGCTGAAGGTGCCGATTATTTGGAACAAGATTTGGTTATGACTAAAGATAATGAGTTGGTGGTACTTCATGATCACTACCTTGATCGCGTAACTGACGTTGCAGATAAATTCCCTAACCATGCTCGTCAAGACGGACGTTACTATGCCATCGATTTCACCTTGTCTGAAATCAAGTCATTGAAATTCACGGAAGGCTTCGAGATTAAAAATAACAAGCGTGTACAGACCTATACCCATCGTTTTCCGATGTGGAAATCTGATTTCCGAATTCACACTTTTCAAGAAGAGATCGAGTTTATTCAGGGGCTGAACAAATCTACTGGCAAAAACATTGGTATCTACCCTGAAATCAAAGCACCGTGGTTCCACCAGCAGGAAGGTAAAGATATTTCCACTAAGGTACTGACAGTGTTGAAAGAATATGGCTACACCAAGAAAAGCGATAAAGTCTATTTGCAATGTTTCGATGCCAACGAACTTAAACGCATCAAAAACGTGTTGGAACCCAAACTGGGAATGGATTTAAAGCTGGTTCAACTTATTGCTTATACCAACTGGAATGAAACCTATGAACAAAAACCAAACGGTAACTGGATAAATTACAGCTATGACTGGATGTTTAAACCAGGAGCAATGAAAAAAATAGCAGAATATGCTGATGGCATTGGTCCTGATTACCATATGATTGTGGATGAGAGTTCAACACCAACCAATATTAAATTAACGGGTATGGTGAAAGATGCTCACGCTAACAATGTGGAAGTCCACCCATACTCCATTCGGGTTGATAAACTGCCTAAATACGCCACCAATGGCGATCAGCTTTTCGATATCATTTATAATCAGGCGGATGTAGACGGCGCATTCACCGATTTCCCTGATTTAGGTGTGAAATTCCTGCAAAAACAGCATAAGTAGATGCAAACGGGCGCTTCAATCAGCGCCCTATCGTTTAATAATTATGCCTTACTTACCGAAAAAGCAATAACATCACTGAGCTTTTCTGCCCCTAAAGCCAGCATTACCAAACGATCCACGCCAAGCGCCACACCTGCACACTCAGGCATTCCCTGTTTCAGAGCGCCAAGCAAATTTTCATCAACTGGACGCACAGGTAAACCCAGCTCTACGCGTTTACGATTATCCTGTTCAAAACGCTGACGTTGTTCATCACCATCAGTCAATTCCCGGAAGCCATTTGCCAATTCAACACCTTTGAAATAGACCTCAAAACGCTCTGCAACCCGGTGATCTTCTTTGCTGATTTCAGCCAAAGAAGCCTGAGAAGCCGGGAAATGGTAAATAAAAGTTGGCTTTTCAATACCGATATGCGGCTCAACGCCGACGGTAAACAAAAGTTGCAATAAAGTATCCCGATCTTCCTCTGTATCAGCAATATTGCTCAGATCCAGTTTGGCGGCAACTTCACGCAATTTTTCTTTCTCTGCGGACAATGGGTCAATATCCAGATAACGCAAGAAAGCTTGCTGATAAGAGAGTAATTCCGCACTTTCGCAGTCAAGTATCTGCTGAAGTAAGTCATCCACCTCATTTATCAAGCGGTACATATCATAGTGAGGCCGGTACCATTCCAACATGGTAAATTCAGGATTATGATAACGGCCCGCTTCCTCATTACGGAAACTGCGACTGAGCTGGTAAATAGAGCCACTTCCTGCCGCCAGTAGACGTTTCATGTGGTATTCTGGGCTTGTCATCAGATAAAGAGTCATACCATCTGAAGCACCAGGACCAACAAACTCTGTCTGAAAAGGAAACAAGTGGATATCAGTCACTGTAGACTGCCCCATAGCCGGTGTTTCGACTTCCAATACCCCGCGATCTGCGAAAAAGCGTCGTATTTCAGCTAAAATAGTCGCTCGTTTCAACAAGTTAGCGATAGGAGCACTTGGTTGCCAGTTTGCTGTGTCGCTCATGTAAATGACTCCAAAATAAAACAAAACGTGCAGTCTACCTGCATCACACATATCAGACAAATCATTACCGTCTGATCATCTCGGAACGACTTAATTTTTTCTAAATCAAAACTACAATAGATTCGTAACATCCAGACATATACCCTTCATCTTTCAAGTTGCTGCTTTGTTGGCTGCGTTCACTTGCCGCCGTGCTGCAATTTGAAATCTATTGGGTATATAACTATTAGTTATCGCCAAAATATTACCGTTGGAACGTGATCGATTTTACCTGACCACGACAAAGCCCGAGCCAATCAAGATCATGATTTACTCTAACAGCGTTATCAATTTAAAGTGACAATACGCGTCTATATAGGTCTTATCCGGTTTAATATAATTAATACCTTTTATATTGATCCGACTTAGATATTTTCCATTATCTGCACGCAAAGCTACCACATTAGCTTCGACATCTTCTACAGTAAACTTAGAATAAACATCAATACTTGATTTTGCAGCTTCAATATAACTACCGCTAGGTCGAATAATCCGACTCAAATATAGCCCATTGTCTGCCCGAAGCGCCATCGTATGAGCATCAAATAGTTCCACGATATACCGGGAAGAAGCACCAATAGTATATCTACCAGCCTGAATGTAATTAATTTTCCCCTGACTGAATCTACTCAAATAGAGTCCATTATCTGCTTGCAATGCGATAGTATGATCAGGTAATGCCATGACATCCTCCTGTTTAAATATATTTAATTTCTTAAATTAATTACTTATAAAATATCATTTAAACACCATATCAACTTTCTATTCCTATGAAAATAAAATTCCTTTATTGAATATATACCATTATTGTTAAACAACAAGATATATTTCATCTTTATTCTTAATATTAGAGAAAATCATAATTCAATCCACACTGTCATTTATAAAATAACAAGAGATAATTATCATATTTAAATTAAAAAAATAAGATATTATAATAAAAGTGAAGAATAATTTAATTTGATTAATTATAATGTTATCAATAACACTAAAAACACATTATGAATTATTTATACCCAATAGATTTCAATAACTCTGTGACCGGGGTGTGTGAACGCAGCCAACAAATAGGCAACTTGAAAGATAACAGGTATACAAGCAATAATTAATCTTTTCATCTGATATATTAAAACAGTGATCAGATTTACCTGACCACCAATAAATTAATATAAACAAGAATCACTGTTTAACCATTCATAGTTTTATTACCTTAAACTGGCAATGTATATCCACATCGTCTCTATCCGGTTTAATATAGCTAAAAATACCTCCTGAATTGATCCGACTAAGATATTTACCATTATCGGCACACAGGGCTATCATATTATTATCGATATACTCTACTGTAAAAACAGAATAAATATCAACACTCGATCTCACAGCAACAATATAATCACCACAAACCAGAGAAAATCGACTTAAATAGAGACCATTATTTGCACGAAGCGCTATTTTATTAGAGTTAATCTTTGTTAAATAATATTTTGAGTAAATATCAACAGTAGATTTATTCGCTTCAATAAAATCAATTCCGCCCCCTCCCCGATCAATTCGACTCAAAAACAGCCCATTATCTGCCTGTAATGCGATAGTACCGCTTAATAATTCCATAATATTATCCTGTTCATATATATTCAATTGAATTAATTATATATACCCAATAGATTTCAAGTTGCAGTGCGGCGGCAAGTGAACGCATCCAACAAAGCAGCAGCTTGAAAGATGAAGGGTATAACATCATATTAATACTCCATTTTTTACTATCACTATTGGGTATAAAATCTCTTTGTTGAATATATACAACTAATATTATCTTTAAATAATAAAATATATTTTATATTTATTTCAAGTAATATTGTTATTTAAAATTAAAATAACAGCACACTATAAATATATTTAAAAATAAAAAGTGGTCAGTTTTATCCGACCACTACAAAAATAATGCCTATGAAAATTAATT